>JAAXJP010000659.1 GCA_012269805.1 Rubrivirga sp. | reverse complement strand
GGCTGCTGCTGGCCCACTGGGGCGGCGTTCGGGTCGATCCCGAGCCGCTCCATGATCGGGACCGTCAGGTCATCGACGCGCTCGCTCCGGTACAGGAAGACGGGCGCGTTGTTGGCGACGGTCGGGAGCACGAGGTCGTAGCCGCCTTCGGAGGCTTCGGCCTGGATGGCCTGGTCGATCTGGTTGAGAACGGGCTGGAGCAGCCGGGCCTCGGCGTACGAGAGGTACTGGAGGCCCTGGACCTCCGCCTGCTCGATGTCGTTGCGGAGCTGGAGGAGCTCCTGCTGGCGCTCCTGGCGCGCGGCGTCGGTCGCGACGGCGCTCTGGTCGAAGGTCTGGTACTCCTCGAGCTTCGTGTTGAACACCTGCTGGAGCGAATCCTGCACCACGGCCACGCGCTGGCCGACGGCCTGCTGCTGCTGCTGGAGCTGCGTCTGGACGTCGGCGAAGGCCGGCATCCGGATCACGATCTGGTCGGTGTCGACGAAGCCGACCTTCATCGGCTGCGCCAGGGCGGCCGGCGCGAACGCGACGGCGAAGGCAAGGAGGACGAGTCGGCGGAGAGTCATGGGATTGTCGTGGGGGGACGGTCGGTGAACGGCCGTGAGCTAGCGGCTCGTGCCGGAGAGGCCGGCCGCGCCGAGCCCGATCCCGAGCTCTTCGAGCACGAGGTCGGTCACGTTGTTGCGGGGGCGGGTGTAGAGGAAGAGGTACTCGCCCGCCCGGTCGAAGATGTAGTCGTAGTCGCCCTCCTCCGCGACGACCTCGATCGCGGCGAGGAGCCGCTCCTGGGCCGGCCGCATCTGCGTCTGCTGCTCGCGGAACAGCTCGCCCTGCGGGCCGAAGTAGCGGGTCCGGAGCGCGTCGCGCTCCTCGCGCTTGGCCTCGATGGCCTCGAGTTGGGCCTCGCGCTCGTCGTCGGTGTAGAGGATCTCGCGGGCCGCGAACCGGTCGGCCATCTGCTCGGCCTCGAGCGCGACGGCCTGGACCTCGGCCTGCCACTGCTGCGTGAGCCGGTCGAGCTCCTGCTGGGCCGACTGGAACTCCGGCATCTGCGGCAGGATCGTCGACGAGTCGATAAACCCGATGGTCTGCTGCGCCAGCGCGGCGGGCGCAGCGAGAAGAAGGGCGGCGAGGGCGATCAGCGGGCGCATGGGGGTCGCGGCTACAGGGAGGACGAGGCGCAGCAAGCCTACCGCCCGCCGAGCGAGAACTGGAAGCGCCAGCCGGGCTGGGCATCCTCAATGGCCCCTTGCGAGGTGTCGAGCGGCGTGTACGGGTCGATCTGGTAGCCCATGTTGAGGTCCACCAGCCCGAGGATCGGGAGGAAGATCCGGGCGCCGACGCCAGCGGCGCGGTAGAGCCGGGCCGGGTCGTAGTCCTCGAACCCGTCGTAGGTGTTGGCCGCGTCGGCGAAGAGGTACGGGGCGAGTGAGAGCTGGGGGGTCTGGAACAGCAGCATCCCGAGCTCGGCCTCGTACTTGTTGAGGATCCGACCGCCGACGGGCTGCCCGCCCTGGCGCGGCCCGATGGCCTCGATGGGGTAGCCGCGGAGGAACACGAGGTCCTTGCCGAAGCCGCGCGAGATGCTCGAGGTCCCGCTCGCCTCGAGCGGCGTGCCGCCGACGAGGTACCGCTGGAACCGGACGTCGTCGCCCGTGAGCGAGCCGATGTAGCCGAACTGCGTCCGCACCGACGCCGTGAGCCGTCCGACGACCGGCGTGTAAAACGCCGTCTGGAGGTCCCACTTGTGGTACTGGATAAAGTCCCCGATCGGAGGGGCGACGGTGACCGTCAGGCCCACCTGCGAGCCGTTCTGCGGGAAGGTCGGGTTGTCGAGCGCGTTCCGCGAGAGCGACTGGCTCAGCGTGACCTCCTGGCTCACGCCCTCGGGGATCACCGACGACCCCAGGCCGCGGACGTCGTAGAGCCGGTAGCCGAGGTTCGTGCCCGTTACGAAAAAGTCGTCGGGCCACTTTAGCCGCTGCCGGTAGAACACCGAGGCGCCCGCGGTCGAGTACAGCCCCTGCGTCGTCGAGGTCAGCGACGAGAACTCCTGGCGGCGGTACGAGAGGGCGAACCCCGCCGGCGTGGCCTGCCCGCGGAACCACGGCTCAGTAAAGGAGAGCGAGTAGATCTGGGCCCGGCTCCCGTAGGTCTGGACCTGGAGCGAGAGCTGCTGGCCGTCGCCGGTCGGCATCCCGCCGTCGAAGCCCTGGAGGAGGTTCTGGACCGAGAAGTTGGCGAACGTCACGCGGGCCGAGAGGATCAGCCCGATGCCGGACCCGCCGTAGCCGCCCGAGAGCTCGAGCTGGTCCGACGACGTCTCGGCGAGGTTGTAGACGAGGTCGACCGTCTTCTCCTGCTCGTTGACGTTGATGGCCGGGCCGGCGCCGAAGCTGGCCGGGTCGAAGTAGTTCAACGTCGCCAGTTCGCGGACGCTCCGCTCGATGGCCTGGCGGCTGTACGGCTGGCCGGGGACGGTCCGGAGCTCGCGCCGGATGACGTGCTCCTTCGTCCGCGTGTTGCCCGCGATGCGGACCTCGCCGAACTCGTAGACCTCGCCCTCGGTGATCTCGAAGAACAGGTCGAGCGAGTCGCCGGGCGCCTCGACGATCTCGGGGGCGATGTAGAACTCGTAGTAGCCGCGGTCCTGGTAGAGGCTCGTGATGTCCGTCTTGTCCTGCGTGTAGTACAGGTTCTGCTCGATCCGGGAGGCGTCGTAGGTGTCGCCGGGCTGGATGCCGAGGGCGAGCTGGAGCTGCTCGTCGGTGTAGAGCGTGTTGCCCTCGAACACGACGTCGCGGATGTGGTACTGCGGCCCCTCCTCGACCTCGATCTGGACGACGAGCTCCTCCTCGCCGTCGTCGGTGGTCTCCGTAAACACGGAGTCGCTCACGACGCGGGCGCCGTAGTAGCCCCGGTCGTTGTAGTAGCGGACGAGGCTGGCGAGGTCGTCCTGGAAGCCCTCGTCGTCGAACGTCTCGCGCTTCCAGAAGCGCCACCAGCGCCGCTCGGGCGTGTTCGAGAGCGTCTTGCGGAGCGTCCGCTCCGAGAACACCTCGTTGCCCACGAACCGGACGTCGGCGACCGACTGGCGCTCGCCGCGCTCGACGTTGAACGTCACGACCACGCGGCCGTCCTCGTCGATCCGCTGGGTCGTGGTGACCGTCGCGAGGCGGTAGCCCTCGTCGCTCAGCTTCTGGCGGATGGCCAGCTCGGCCCGCTCGATGTCGGCGGGGCGCACGGCGCGGCCCCGGAGCAGCGGGATCTGGGGCCGGAGGTCGTCGATGGTCGACGAGCGAAGCCCCTCGTACTCGACGGAGGCCAGGCGCGGCTCCTCGACGACGGTGACGGTCAGGAAGACACCGTCGCCGGCGACCTCGGTCGCCTCGACGGTGGCGTCGGAGTAGCCGCCGCGGCTGTAGAGGTTGCGGACGGCCTCGCCGAAGGCGGGGTCCCAGGGGAGTTGGACGCGCTGGCCGGGCCGGAGGCCGCTGATGGAGCGGACGAGGGCGTGGCTGTTCTCGTCGAGCGCGCCCTCGACCGACACCGACAGGATCTCGTAGGTCGGCGCCGAGGCGGGCGGGATCGCGGGCGTCTGCGCGAGCGCGGGCGCGGCGACGGCGACGAGGAGGACGGCGAGGGCGCGCGCGGGGGCGAGCGATCGGGTCATGCGGAGCGCGGCGGCGAGAGCGGGCCGGGGGGCCAAACGGAGCGTCGAGGGTACGGACGCGCCCGACGGGGACGGGCGCAGAGACGGCGAAAACCGGGGGGACTCACCGCGTGGGTCCCGAACGGCACCCCCGACGGCTTATTGCAAGCCGGCCCGCGGGGGACCGGCTTCCCCCCTACCCGTCCTCGACGCGGCCGAAGCGGCGGTCGCGGTCCTGGTAACTCCGGACGGCGTCGTAGAGCGCCTCGCGCCGGAAGTCGGGCCAGAACTTCTCCGTCACGTAGAGCTCCGTGTACGCGACCTGCCAGAGGAGGAAGTTGCTCAGCCGCATCTCCCCGGCCGTGCGGACGAGGAGGTCGGGGTCCGGGAGGCCCCGCGTGAGGAGCGCGTCCGAGACCGTCTGCTCCGTGATGTCGGCCGGGTCGAGGGTGCCGGCCCGGGCCGCCTCGGCGATCTGGCGGACGGCCTCGGTGATCTCCCACCGCGAGCCGTAGCTGAGCGCGAGCGTCAGCGTCATCCGCGTGTTGCCGGCCGTGAGGTCGAACGCCTCCTGGAGCTCGCGCTGGCCCCGGGCCGGCAGCCGCCCGAGGTCGCCGATGGCGTGGAGCCGGATCCCGTTCCGGTGGAGCTTCTCGGCCTCACGGCGGAGCGTCCGCACGAGGAGCTCCATGAGGGCCGTGACCTCGGCCTTCGGGCGGTGCCAGTTCTCGGTCGAGAACGTGTAGAGCGTGAGGTGCTCGACGCCGAGCTGCGCGGCGGCCTCGGTCACGTCGCGGACCGAGACGACGCCCTCGTGGTGGCCCGTCACGCGCGTCTTCCCGCGCGACTTGGCCCACCGCCCGTTCCCGTCCATGATGCAGGCGACGTGCGCCGGGATCGGCCCGCGCGCTTTGAGGGCGGCCTGGGCCTGCTTGTCCGCCGCCGACTGCTCGGCGCCTGAAAGCTGGACGGGCTGGTCGAGGGTCTCGGACGACATGCCCGGAAGGTAGCCCGGCGCCGAGGCGGCGTCGCGTGAGGTCCTGCGAAACCCTCGCCGCCGTGCCTACCCTCTCCGACGGAGCTTCGAGACCGCGTACGCTCCGCCCGCCACGGCCAGCAAGCCGAGCCCACCGTCGATCGGCACCGTCGCGGGGTACTGCGTGGGCGTGCCCGGGGGCGCCGGCGGGCCCGACGGCGGCGGGGTCCCCCCCGGGTACTGGCTCGGCGTCGCCGGGGGCGCCGGCGGCGACGGGGCGGCCCAGCTCGGAACCGACTGGGCCGCGACCGGCGACAGCCCCAGGGCGACGAGCAGGACGATGAAGCGGGGGCGCATGGGGTTAGCGGACGACAGTGATCGGTTGCGTCCGCGTCACGCCTCCGACGCGGAGGCGGAGGACGTACACGCCGGCCGGCACCCGCGACGCGTCGAAGGTCACGGCGTGGTTGCCCGCCGCGCGCTCGCCGTCCTCGACCACCGCCACGAGGCGACCCAGCACGTCGACCACGTCGAGGCGAACGGGGCCTGCCTGCGGCGTCCGGTACGCGAGCCGGACGAACCCACGCGCCGGGTTCGGCGCCGGCGGGCGCAGGACGAGGTCGCCCGCGATCGGCGCCCCCGTCTCGGCCTCGACCGACGCGCCGAGGCGGACGACGAACCGAGGCTCGGACGCGAGCGCCGCGGTGGAGGCGGACAGGGCCGGCAACGCGGTCCGACGACGGCCGGCCACCCCGGTCCCGGACAGGGTGAACGTGTAGGAATCGGACGCACGGAGGTCGATCGTCTGGCCCGTCTCCCGGTCCACGAGCGCCAGCGGCGTTGAGGGCGCGGCGTCGAGGGCGGGCCAGGAGATCGTGTAGGTGCCGGAGCGCGTCGCCGCGACGTCGAGCGCGAGCGACTGGCCGTCGGCGTCGGCGGGGCGGCCCTCGAACACGAGCGGGGCGCCGTCGGGGCGGACGAACCTGGCGGCGACGTGCTCGGGCGAGAGCGGGACGAGCCACGTCGCGTCGTAGCGGTCGGCGCCCTTGGCCCCGCCGTCGAGGAAGACGGCGACGGGGTCCGTGGCCTCGAGCCCCTCGCCCTCGACGTGGAGCCGGAGCTCGGCCGTCGGCGCCCGCCGCCCGACGAACACCGGGCTCTCCTCGATCGCCTTCCACGACCGGTCGAAGGCGAGCTCGCCGGGCGACGCGTCCGTGGCCTCCGCCCAAAAGGCCTGGAACGCGGGGATGTACCGGCCCGCGCGGCCGGTCGCCGTCCCCGGGAGCGAGTAGTAGGCGTAGTTGCCGGCGCCGCCGTTGGTCGCGGGGTCCCACACGGCGTAGGTGGTCTGGAACGCCCCGGCGGCCTGGACCGCGCGCCAGTCGAGCGGCGCCGCGAACGGGTTGCCGAGCAGGTTGAAGCTCGCCTCTCCCCCCTCCCCGTCGTAGCGCAGGGCCACCTCGGGCGGCGCGTTCTCCTCGCCCTCGACGTCCCACACGCCCGGGAGGACCGGCGTCTCCCCGTCCGCCTCGGTGTCGAAGGCGAAGAAGAAGAACCCGACGCCCGCCGGAAACGCCTCGGTGTAGTCGGAGACGGGCTCGTAGCGAGCGTCGGGGGGCGCGGCCGGGTCCCAGGCGTAGAGGATCGGGTCGCCGTCCACGTAGTCCGCGCCCGCCGCGCCCTGCGTGTGGAAGTCGTCGTTGAGGCTCGTGAACGGGACGCCCGCGAACGGGCTCGCGATCATCCGCCAGCCCTCGCCGTCGACGTACGGCCGCTCGTACACGAGCAGGTCGTTGCCGAGCGTGGCGCCGGACCCGTCGATGGCGCCGAGGCTCACGACCTCGCCGGACTCGACCACGGCCGCCAGCGTCGCCGGTCCCTCCTCGAAGTGGAGCGTCCCGCCGGTCAGCCCGAGCACGCCCGTGATCTGGGGACGGACCGAGACGAGGACCTCGCCCGAGGGCTTGTCGATGGCGAAGTCGCGCACGGGGAACGGCTGGCCGTCCCCGTCGCGGTCGAAGAACTGCTGGCTAACGGCGCCGCCGCCGAAGGTGAGGCCGCCGGAGGCCGCGTCGAGCGTCCCGCCGCTCTCCACGACCAGATCGCCGGTCACAACGACCCGGGACCCGTCGAGGACGACGGTGCCGGATACCGCCACGTCGGCTTGAGCGAGGGCCGGGACGGCCGAGAAGACGAGGAGCAGGGCGATGTGTCGCATGACGGTCGCGGGCCTAGAGGTCTCCGGTGCGCGAGGCGCCGAGGTCGAGCGGGCCGTCGCCGGCCGTGCGGGTGGCCGCCTCGGGCGTCACGTCGAGGCACCAGATCCGCGCCTGGAACGTGACCGTGCTCTCAGTCCGACTCTGGTACGTACAGCTGTATCCAGCTGGGAATGTGGGCTCTTCCCAGTCCAGAGGCGACCACGACAACGGCATGCCCTCCTGGCTGCCCTGCATGAAACACGACCCTGTGACAGGGACCTGATCCACAGAGTCACATCTCGCCACGGCGGTCAGAATGGCGCCACTCGATGATATCGAACGAGCTACGCTGCGCAAATAGAGTCGGTCCCGCGTCATTCCATTGAAGAGACCACCCCGGATATCGTCGGGCGAGATGCAGTCGGTGCAGGTCACGGTCCCGTCGTCGTTGACGGCGAAGTGGAGCGTGGCCCCCGAGGCATCGCGGACCTCGAACACGGGGGACTGGGCCACGGCGAGCGGGGCGATGAGGAGCAGCGCCAGCGGCGCGATACGGAGGGCGATCATGGAGGGCGAGGGGTGGGCTCCCTTCCCCCATGCGGATTCCCCCCGCCGATCCCGCCACGCCCGCCAGATTTTTTTCCCGGTCAGATCGTCACGGTCCACCGGACGCCCTCCGCGCGCCCGTAGCCGACGGCCTCGACGTAGATGAAGTAGCTCTTGAGCCCGCTGATGAGCCGGCCGCTGAGGCGGAGCGGCTCGCCCGGCCGGGCCTCGGCCCAGCGGTACCCCGCCGAGTCCGGGTCGCGGAGGTACACCCGGAACCGCCCGCGCTCGACCGACGCCGTGGCCGTGACCGTCAGCCCGGCGTCCGTGTCGAACGAGACCGAGTGGCGCCCGCGGATCCACCGGATGGTCCCCTCGGCACCGACGCTCTGCGAGAACCCGGTCCGCACCCGCCCTCGCCGCCGGCTGCCCTGGACCCGGCCGCGCCCGCGCGGCAGCTCCGACACGACGCCCGAGGTGGGGCCGAGCTCCGGGAGTGAGACCACGAACGTCGTGTCGGGGGGCGGGCGCGGCGGGGCGTCCGGCCCGTAGAGCTCCGCGGCCCGCTGCCGCCGCTCCCACGCGTAGTACTCGTGGACGCCCCACCAGCCCGCCGCGCCCAGGGCGCTGAGCGCGACGAGGCCGAGGAGGACGAGACCCATGGTGCGCACCGGCGGTTAGCTGCCGGCGAAGTGACAGTCGGCCAGTTCGATCACGCTCCGGTCCACCGAGCGGAAGGAGAGCTTCCACTCCTCGGTCACGATCCCGGTCAGGACCACGCGGCCCCGGTCCTCCGACGCGATCTCGGGCGCCTCCTCGGCCATCACGCAGACGACGGCCTGCGGTCCGCGCTCGTCGCCCGGAGGCGCGAGCCCGACCGTCACCTTCTCCCCGCTCGGGAGCTGCGAGGTGGTCGTCCCGTTGTAGCGGCCGACGACGGAGACGCCGGTGCCGACCCACCCGAACATGGCGCCGTGGAGGTCCTGCGCCGAGATCGCCCCGTCCGGTGCCGCCTGTCCCACGCTCACGATCTCGCAGCCGTCGCGGAGTCGCATCTTGCCGCTGTTGGGCGCACTCACCTCCCCGCGGAGCACGAGGACCGCGTCCGGCTCGACTCGGTTCTCCTCGGGGCGCTCCGCCAGCCGGCAGGTGACGAGCCCCGCCTCGCGGTCGCCCTGACCGGGCTCGGCCGCCAGCGCGACGGTCTGCCCGATCTGGACTTTGCCATTCGCCCTCGACGGCGCGTCCTGGACGTAGCCGTAGACCGTGACCGTCTTCCCATAGGGCGCGGCGACGACATCGCGGAGGCTCTGGACGGGGATGGGCGTCTCGTAGTCCATCGTCGCGGGCGTGAGGGTCGGCAGCACGAAGGCCTCGGTCGAGTCGGGCTCGGGGTCGGCGGGCGCGTCGGACGCCGTCGAGGTCGGGACGGCCGTGGGGGCGCTGGCGGACGCGTCGGTGGGGCCGGGCTCGGCGTCGCCGCCGCACGCGAGGCGGGCGCCGGGCAGGCCCAGGAGCAGG
>JAAXJP010000730.1:1448-2194 GCA_012269805.1 Rubrivirga sp. | reverse complement strand
CGCACGCCCCTCGTCGTCCCGTTCACGAAAATGAACGGCGCCGGCAACGACTTCGTCGTCCTCGACAACCGATTCCTCCACTTCTCCGACGACGAGCTCGCGGCGCTCGCCCGCCGGTTCTGCCCGCGCCGCACCGGCGTCGGCGCCGACGGGCTCCTCGCGCTCGACGAGCCCGAGGGCGGCTCCGAGGCCGACTTCCGCATGCGCTACCGCAACGCCGACGGGTCGCTCGGGACGATGTGCGGCAACGGGGCGCGGTGCCTCGCCCGGTTCGCCGCCCGCGCCGGCCTCGGCGTGGAGACCGAGGGAGTCGTCCACCTCGCGTTCAACACGGACGGCGGCCCGTATCGCGCCCGCGTCGACGGGTACGAGCCGTCCGGGCCGGTCGAGCTCGACGTGCCGCCGCCGCGCGACTTTGGCCCGGCGGCGGTCGAGGGCGGCGAGCGCGTCCTCCGGATCTGGACCGGGACCGAGCACGCCGTCGTGTTCACGCCCGACGTCGAGACCGCCGACGTCGTCGGCGCTGGCCCGCGCCTCCGCCGCGACCCCGCCTTCGAGCCGACCGGCGCGAACGTCAACTTTGTCGAGGTCCTCGACGCGGGCGCACGTGCGCGCGTCCGGGTTCGGACGTTCGAGAAGGGCGTCGAGGCCGAGACCCTCGCGTGCGGGACGGGCGCGATGGCGTCGGCGCTGGTCGCCCGCCTCGACGGCCGCGTCGGCGACGCCGGGCGCCCGACGGTCGCCGT
>JAAXJP010000730.1:0-1438 GCA_012269805.1 Rubrivirga sp. | reverse complement strand
ACCGGGCGTCGCGCGAGCTCGTCGATCGGCACCGGCCGTTTCTCTCAGGCCTCTACGCCCAGAGCGCGTTCGCCGTCGGGCCCGAGATCGGCCGGCCGGACCTGATCGGGGCGGCGGCCGTCGAGGGCGGCTACCGATTCGACAGCGGCCACGCGATCGCCCTCGCGACGTCGCTCCGCAGCCCGCTCTCGTCAGACCCGCTCACCGGCGAGCCCGACCTGGACCTGACCGCGTCGATCGAAGGCGAGTTCGTGGCTTCCCTCGGCCGCAGTGCCGACCGGCGGTCCGTCCTGCGCGGCGCGGAGGTCGGCCTCGGCGCGGGAGCGAGCGTGTTCGCCCTCCCGTCCGGGGTGTCGGTCTTCGCCCCGACCGTCTCGCTCAGCCCGCGCGTGGTCTTCCCCCTCACGCCGACGACCGGGATCCCGGTCGGTCTCCGCATCAGCCAGGAGATCGGGTCGGAGGCCCGCACGGGCTCATACGTTGGCGTCAGCGTCGGCTTCCGCCGAATCTGGGCCGACGCCGCGCGGAGGATCCTGGAGTAGCCCGCCTCGGCGCCGAGGCCGACCGGCTCAGGCCCGCCCGCGGTAGAGGCTGGAGATCCCGAACGTCAGCGGCTTGACGGCCGGGGCGGAGTAGCCCGCGGCGCGCATGACCGCCAGAAAGTCCTCACCGTCGGGGAAGGCGGCGACGGACTCCGGGAGGTACTCGTACGCCTCCGACGAGCCCGAGACGGCCTTGCCCACGCGGGGGAGGATGTGCTTGGAGTAGAACTCGTACCCTTGCTTGACGGGGAACGCGGTCGGGTGGCTGAACTCGAGGACGACGAGCGGAGCGCCGGGCCGGAGCACGCGGCGGATCCCCTCGAGCCCGGCTTGGAGGTCCTCGAAGTTTCGGACGCCAAAGGCCCCGCGCGCGCCGGCAAACCGGTCGTCGTCGAACGGGAGGGCCGCCGCGTCGCCCTGGCCGAGCGTGACGCGGGCGGCCAGGCCGCGCCTCTGAAGCTTCTCTCGGCCGCCACGCAGCATGCCCTCGGAGATGTCGACCCCGACGACGTCGCCGCCGAGGCGGAGGGCCTCGATGGCGAGGTCGGCCGTGCCGGTGGCCACGTCGAGAAGCTCCCTCGGGCGCCCGTCGATGGCCTCGGCGAGAAACGCGACGGCCTGCTTCCGCCACCGGACGTCGATTCCGAACGAAAGAACCCGGTTGAGCAGATCGTATCGCGGGGCGATCTCGTCGAACATGGCCTCGACGTGCTCGCGCTTGCCGGGGGCCTGGCCGATGGGCGGTTTGGTCACAGTGGGGTAGGGGAAAGGGGACACTCTACCGCGCCGGACGCCGCGCGGTGCCCGGGTCTGGTGAAGCCTCCGTGCTTTCACTATTTTCTGAAACCCAAAGATGGGGGTCAGGACGTTCCTGAGCCCGTAGCTTCCCCCCGCCC
>JAAXJP010000421.1:2795-8910 GCA_012269805.1 Rubrivirga sp. | reverse complement strand
GCCCCGGCCGTCGACTCGCTGTCGGCGTTCGTGACGCGCCTCCGCGGCCGGTTCGAACAGCTCCGCGAACCGACGGCCTACGAGGAGAACCGCCTCCGCCGGCCGACCACGCCGTCGTACACCGAGCACCTCGACATGGCCGACTCGCTCGGCGTCCCGCCGCTCACGAGCGAGGCCGACCTCGACCGGCACCTGCGCACCGGCGCCCTCGTCCCGCTCGTCGACAACCAGCACTACGTCGTCCGCGTGTTGGAGCACTCGAAGCCGTTCGTCCGCCCGCTCCTACTCGAGCGGCTGGAGGAGCTCGGCGAGCGGTTCCAGGCCGAGCTGGCCGAGGCCGGGCTCCCCCCCTACCGGCTGGCCATCTCGTCGGCCCTCCGCACGGCCGACCTCCAGGCCGACCTCACGCAGTCGAACCGGAACGCCACCACGGGCCGCTCCAGCCACGAGTACGGCGCCTCGGTCGACCTCGTGTACACCCGCTACGCGCTCTGGCCGACGGCCGCCGACACGCTCACGGTCCCCTTCTCCGACGCCGCCACCCCGACCGCCCAACGCCTCGCGACGCGGTGGGCCGACGACCTCGCCGGGACGTACGACGACCGTCTCTTCGGCGCCCTCGCCCGCGTGCTCGGGCGGATGCAGGACGAGGGCCGGCTGCTGGTGCTCCTGGAGGACGAGCAGCCCGTCTTCCACATCACGATCGACGGCGCGTAGGCAGCGAGGAGCCGACGCGACCGGACCGATCCGCCCGCCGTTCCGTTTCCCTGCCCCCCTTCCCCACTGTGTCTGAGTCCGCCCCCGACGTCGAACCGCTGATCGAGCCCCGCCCGGGCTCGACACCCATGGCCGCGAGGCCGCCGCGCCCGCGGTACCGCAAAAAGCGGTGGTGGGCCGTCGGCCTCGGGCTGCTGCTCGGCGCCGCCACGCTGTACCTCGTCATGCGGACGAACGCCGGCATCGCCGCGACCTTCGCGGTGCAGGAGCGATACGTCGAGCGGATCGAGCGTGAGTTCGAGTCGATCCCGATTCTCTCCGACGACGAGATCGCGCTCCTCCGCCGCTCGCGGAATGCCCGCCACGTCGAGCTGGCCGAGACGTTCGGGGTCGGCCCGCCCGACACGCGGGCTGAGGCGGACAGCCTCGGGGATCGCTACGGCTTCGTGACGATCGGGACGGACTCGCTCTACACGGTCCTCCCCGGCGAGTACTCGGTCCCTCGCCTGACGCCGAGCGCGGCGGCCTCCCTCGACAGCGTCGCCGTCCGGTTCCGCGAGCGGCTCGCCCGGCGGGGCCTCCCGCCGTTCCGGTTCGCCGTCTCGTCGGTCTGGCGGACCGGCGCCGACCAGGCCGCCCTCCGCGGCGGGAACGTCAACGCCGCCGCCGGCCGGTCCAGCCACGAGTACGGCACGACCTACGACATCACCTACAACCCGACGCGGTACTCGCCGGCCCCCGACGCGCTCCCTCCGCCGCCCCGCGTCGACGAGCGCGTGCCGGGGTTCCTGCGCGAGTCCGTCCGCGAGCAGCTCGTCGAGCAGCAGGCCGCCGACCTCGACCGCCTCGCCGCCGACTACCCCTCGCGCCTGACGGCCGTGCTCGGGCGCGCGCTCATCGAGCTCGAGGACGACGGCGTGCTGGTCGTCGTCCGCGAGCGGATCCAGCCGGTGTACCACATCACGGTCGCGCGGCGGCTCGTGCCGAGGCCCGAGTAGCCCCGCCTCGGCGAGCCCCGCCCCGACGCCGAACCGGCAGGTCGGCGTAGTCGGGCGGCGGGGGCCGGTGACGGAGCGTCGTCGCCGCTGCGGGGTAGCATGGCCGAGATGCCCGCCCCCGAGATCTCCGACGACGCCCTCCTCTACGGCCACGACCCGGCCGAGCGGATCGTCGCGCTCCACCCCGTCGGTCCCGGGTCGATGCGGCTCTACCGCCGCCGCTCGCCGACGGAGGTCGTGGCGGAGGACGTCCGCGTCCACCCGTTCTTTTTCCTGTCGGACATCGACCTGCTGGCGCGCTTCCCCCGCGACCGATTCCGGTTTCAGGAGCTCGACGGCGCGGGCTTTTTCCGGCACCTCGTCGTCGTCCCCGACCGGAACAGCTACTTCGACGCGCTCCGCCACGTCGAGCGGGCGACGGAAACCGAGAAGAGCCGGCCCGACGAGGTCTACCTCCCCGGCTCGCCCGAGCAGCAGTACCTCATGCAGACCGGGCGGACGCTGTTCAAGGGGATGGACTTTTCCGACCTCGTCCGGCTCCAGCTCGACATTGAGGTCTA
Source organism: Rubrivirga sp. (assembly GCA_012269805.1). GTDB lineage: Bacteria > Bacteroidota > Rhodothermia > Rhodothermales > Rubricoccaceae > Rubrivirga. The sequence continues at coordinate 6,635 of JAAXJP010000421.1, read as the reverse complement.
CAGCCCCGAGGGCTTCCCGCAGGCGACGGTCCCCGAGCACCGGGTCATCCTCGTCGCCCTCAGCGACTCGACCGGGTGGAACCGGCTCGTCGGTGACCCGGGCATGACCGAGGAGGAGGTCCTCCGCGAGACGCTCGACCTCGTGAAAGAGCGCGACCCGGACGTGATCGAGGGCCACAACATCTTCGGGTTCGACCTCCCGTACCTCTTCGAGCGGTGCCGCCGGCACGGCGTCCCCGTCGACCTCGGGCGCGACGGGAGCCTCCCCCGGACCTACCCGACCTCGATGCGGTTCGCCGAGCGGAGCGTCGAGTTCGAGGCCGTCGAGATTGCCGGGCGGCACGTCATCGACACGCTCCACCAGGTGATGGCGTTCGACGTGTTCAAGCGGGACCTCCCGAACTACACCCTCAAGGGCGCCGCGAAGTACTTCGGCTTCGCCCCGGAGGGCCGGACCTACGTGCCGGGCGACCAGATCGCCGAGGTCTGGGACACCGACCCGCACCGGCTGATGGAGTACGCCATCGACGACGCGACCGAGACCGAGCGGCTCGCGCGGCACCTCTCCGGGAGCACGTTCTACCTCACCCAGATGGTGCCGATGCCGTACGCGCAGGCGGCCCGCACCGGCCCCGCGGCCAAGATCGAGAGCCTGTTCGTGCGGGGCTACCTCCACGCCCGCCACAGCCTCCCGCGCGCCGACTTCGGCAGCCAGGTCGTCGGCGGCTACACCGACGTGTTCGTGACCGGCGTCGTCGGGCCCGTCGTCTACGCCGACGTCGAGAGCCTCTACCCGTCGATCATGCTGAGCTACGACGTCCAGCCGAAGGACGACGCGCTCGGCCTGTTCCCGCGCCTCCTCCGGCGGCTCACCGACCTCCGGCTCGAGACGAAAGGCGCCATGCGCGAGACCGAGGACGCCCACGAGCGCGGCGAGCTCGACGCCCGCCAGTCGGCGTTCAAGATCGTCATCAACAGCTTCTACGGGAACATGGGCTTCGGCTACGCCCTGTTCAACGACTTCGCCGAGGCGGACCGGGTCGCGCGGACGGGGCAGGAGCTCCTTCGACAGATCATCGGGCTGGCACGCGGGGCCGGCGCGCAGGTCGTCGAGGTCGACACCGACGGCGTGCTGTTCGTGCCGCCGGAGGGCGTCGAGGGCGAGGCGGCGGAGCGCGCGTTCGTCCGAGAGCTGAGCGAGCAGATGCCCACCGGTATCCGGATCGGGTTCGACGGGCGGTACCGGCGCATGCTGTCGTACAAGAAGAAGAACTACGCCCTCCTCGACTACGACGGGCACCTGACGTTTAAGGGGTCGAGCCTCGTCTCCCGCTCGTCGGAGCGGTTCGGGCGGCGGTTCGTGCGCGAGGCGATCCGGCTGCTGCTCGAGGAGGACGTCCAGGGGCTCCACGACCTGTACCTCCGGCACCGCCGCCAGATCGAGGCCCACGACTGGCAGGGCGTCGAGAGCTTCCAGCGCGTCGAGACGCTGAAGACCTCGGTCGGCCAGTACGAGCGGGCCGTCGCGGCGGGCGAGCGGACCCGGAGCGCGGCCTACGAGGTCGCCCAGCAGGAGGCGGAGCGAACAGGCCGGCGGCCCCGCGTCGGCGACCGCGTGGCGTACTACATCGCCGAAGGCGGTGGGCGCGTGTTCGAGGCGGCCCGGGCCTCCGACCACTGGGACCCCGACGCGCCCGACGAGGCGACGGGGTTCTACCTCGACCGCCTCGACCAGCTCGCGGGCCGGTTTGAGCCGTTCTTCGAGACGCCCGCCCAGTTCCGACTCGTGTTCTCGGAGGAGGACTTGTTCGGATTCGACCCGGCCGGCGTCCGACTCGTCGTTCGAGAGCGAGACCCCGACGAGGTCGAAGACGACGTCCCGTTCTAAGGCCCCCCAGGCCGGACGCCGGTGGGTAGCCAGCCCGGACTGCCGTGTCGTGGACTCGTGATCCGCCGCGGAGACGCCGCCTGCACTCGTACCGAAGGGAGAACCCGGTCCCATGGGGATCTCCCCCATGGCATTTGTAGGACAGACTCGGACAAGCCTGTCAAGGGAGCACGAAGCGCCGGGGCCTCGTGAACTGCAGGCGACCGCGTCCGTGGCTTGTAGTGGCTCAACCGGATGGTACTGTCGTCATGAACCGTTTTCTGACCCTCCTCGCGCTCTGCCTGGTGCTGATCGTGGTCTTTATCGCCGCGACCTGACCCCTGGGCTGGCCTCCGTAGTCCCAGCGCTGACGGTGGCGTCGGCGCACGACGTGTCGGAGGCAGCGGGCCGAACCCGGGCTGGGGGAAACTCATGCGACCGGCCACCCCACGATCCCCCCACCCCATGCATCGCATTCTTCCCCTCGGCGCCCTCGCCTTTGCCCTCGTCGTCGTGCCCGGCTGCACGTCCTCCGCCTCGATGAACGGGTCGGTAGGCGCTGGCGGCGCCTCGGCCGGCGTGATGGTCGGAGGCGCCATGATGCTCCCGTCGCAGACGCTCGTCGAGAACGCCTCGGACGCGTCGAACCTCACGACGCTCGTCTCGGCCGTTCAGGCCGCCGAGCTGGCCGAGACGCTCAGCGGCGACGGCCCGTTCACCGTCTTCGCGCCGACGAACTCGGCCTTCGAGATGGTGCCGGAGTCGGCGCTCAACACGCTCCTGATGCCCGAGAATCAGGGCCAGCTTCAGGGCGTCCTCACGTTCCACGTTGTCCCGGGCCGCCTCGCGGCCGCCGACCTCCGCGACGGCCAGACGCTCACGACCGTGAGCGGCGAGACGCTGATGGTCACCAAGGCCAACGGCCGCGTCATGGTCGGCAACGAGAACGGGATGGCGACGGTCACGCAGGCCGACGTCTACGCCTCGAACGGCGTCGCCCACGTCATCGACTCGGTCCTGATGCCGTAACACCGGGACCCTCGGGCCTGGCGGCGGAGCCTCCTGACCGCCGCCGCGTTCCGAGCGGGGACGGCCTCCGGGTCGTCCCCGTGTTTTGTTTTTCCCCGCCGCTATGGCCGACCGCACCGTCCTCCTCCTCGGCGCTACCGGGCTCGTCGGTGGCCACGCGCTCCGCCGGTTCGCCACGGACCCGCGGTGGTCCCGCGTCGTCACGCTGGGCCGCCGGCCGATCGGGACGGCCGGCCCGTCGCACGAGGGCCACGTCGTCGACTTCGACCGCCTCGGCGAGCAAGCCGAGCTGTTCGCGTGCGACGACCTCGTCTGCGCGCTCGGCACGACCATGCGGCAGGCGGGCTCCGAGGAGGCGTTCCGGCGGGTCGACCTGGAGATCCCGTTCGAGGCAGCGCAGCTGGCCCGCTCGGCCGGCGCGACGCAGGTGCTCCTCGTGAGCGCGCTCGGCGCCGACCCGGACTCGCGGATCTTCTACAACCGGACGAAGGGAGAGGCCGAGCGGGCGGTGGAGGGCGTCGGGTTCGAGGCCGTCCAGATCCTCCGGCCGTCGCTGCTGGCGGGCGACCGCGACGGGACGCGCTGGGGCGAGCGGCTGGGGCTCGCGGTCCTGTCGCCGCTCGTGCCCGTCCTCCGTGGCCCCCTCGCCGCCCTCCGCCCCACCGAGGCGGACGACGTCGCCGCCGCGCTCGTCGCTATTGCGGCCGGCCGCCCGGCGGGCCGGCACGTCTACCGCCCGGACGCGATCCGTGAGTGGGCCGCCGACCCGGGGGGAGAGTCCTAACGTCGCATCGGGGAGGGCACCAGAGACCACAGGATCGTGTGAGGACGCCCGTGGAGGCCGCGAGGGACGGACCTCGCCTCGGAGGGGCCCCGTTGTCTCCCTCCCGTACCAAACCAACCCACACCAGCGAACCCACAAGAATATCGTCATGGCCCCCGGT
>JAAXJP010000421.1:0-2785 GCA_012269805.1 Rubrivirga sp. | reverse complement strand
CCCTTCCCAACCCTCCCCTCCCATGCGACGCCTCTCCATTCTCGTCCTGGCCCTCGTGGTCGCCGGTTGCTCGACCGGCCGGATGAACACCGACACCGACATTCAGGGTGAACTCCGCCTGAACGCCGACGCGCTCTCGCCGACCCAGACCGTCGTCGAAAACGCGATGACCCAGCCTGAGCTCTCGACCCTCGTCGCTGCCGTCCAACGGGCCGACCTCGTGGCCGCGCTCAACGGCCCCGGACCCTACACCGTCTTCGCTCCCATCGACCCCGCGTGGACGATGGACCTCGGCGAGATCGACGACGACCAACTCGCCGACGTTCTCACGTACCACGTCGTCGAGGGTGACTACCGGTCCACCGAGCTGACCGATGGGATGACGCTCGTGACGCTCAACGGCGAGGAGCTCACCATCCAGACGCTCCAGAACCGCGACCCGATGATGAAGGTCGACGACGCCGACATCGTCTACGCCGACATCGAGTCGAGCAACGGCCGGGTCCACCTCATCAACCTCGTCCTCGACCCGACGCGCGGCAGCGGCGCCCAGTAGCCCCGCTCCCGTCCGGTTCGCGCGGGCCGTCCTCCGGGGCGGCCCGTGTCCTGTTTGTGCGAAGCCAGAGGAGGCACGCCCGCGTGCCCTGGCGCCCGGCGCGACGTGCCGTAGTTTCGGAACGGACCTTGCCCTTCTGCATCTGACCCGTTGAGACGCCCCTCCGCTCTCCTGCCCTGCCCCGGCCGGGTCCGATGCTCCGCGAACGCAGCCTCCTCCTCCAGCGCCTCCTCTTCGGCGCCGACCTCTCGCTGATCGCCCTGGCCTGGGTGATCGCCTGGGTCCTCCGGTTCGAAGTGCTCACGCCGCCCCAATGGGTGCCGCTGAGCCAGTACCTCGGCTTCCTCCCGTTCGTCCTCGCGGTGTGGGGCGCCGTCCTCTTGGTGTCCGGGCTGTACCGGACGCGCCGCGCGCAACGGCTGACGCTCGTGGCGTACGCGGTGGCGCGGGCCGTGGCGCTGGGCCTCGTGGTCTCGCTCGGCGCGCTGTTCTTCTACCGCGAGTTCTCGTTCTCGCGGCTCCACGTGCTCCTGTTCGCCGTGCTGGCGTCGGTGTTCTTGGTGGGCCTGCGGTTCGGGATCTACACGGTCCTCCGGCGCGGGCGCGAGTCGGGACGGAACGTCCGCCGCGTGCTGATCGTGGGGGCCGGGAAGGCCGGTCAGCGCCTCGCGCGGGCGTTCCGCCACTACCCGTGGATGGGCTTCGAGGTCATCGGCTTCCTCGACGACCGCGAGGGCGCCGTCGAGGCCGAGCCGCCCGACCCCCTGTACCCCGAGCTCGTCGGGCGCCCGGACGTGCTCGGCCCGGTCTCGGCCATCGAGCCGCTCCTCGACCACCACGCGGAGGGCGGCGGTGGCGGGATCGACATGGTGTACGCCGCGCTCCCGCTCTCGGCGGCCGACAAGATCCAGGAGGTCGCCGACGCCTGCGCCCGGCACACGGCCCACCTCTGCCTCGTGCCCGACTTGTTCGGCCTCGACCTCCTCAACAGCCGGATCTCCGACGTCGACGGGCTCCCGGTCATCCACCTCATGGACGAGGCGCCGCTCGACATCCGCCAGGTGATCAAGCGGGCGGGCGACGTGGCGTTCTCGATCGCCGCGCTCACGGCGCTGGCCCCGGTGCTGGCCGTGATCGCCGTGGCCGTCAAGCTGTCGTCGCCGGGGCCCGTCCTGTACCGCCAGACGCGGATGGGCCTGAACGGCCAGACGTTCGAGATCCTCAAGTTCCGCTCGATGCCCGTCGACGCCGAGGCCACGACGGGCGCCGTGTGGTCGACGAAGGGCGAGACCCGGGCGACGCGCGTCGGGAGCTTCCTCCGGCGGACGAGCCTCGACGAGCTCCCGCAGTTCTGGAACGTGCTCATGGGCGACATGTCGGTCGTCGGGCCGCGCCCGGAGCGGCCGGCGCTCATCGAGGACTTCCGGCACCAGATCCCGGGCTACATGCTCCGCCACAAGACGAAGGCCGGCATCACGGGCTGGGCCCAGGTCCACGGGTGGCGGGGCGACACGAGCCTCCACAAGCGGATCGAGTACGACCTGTACTACATCCAGAACTGGAGCCTCTGGCTCGACCTCAAGATCGTGGTCATGACCGTGTTCAAGGGGTTCGTCCACGAGAACGCCCATTGACAGAGCAGACCGCGGCGGAGGCCCGGTGCGCCCGCGGCGGCGCCGAGGCGGAGGGGCGCGCGGCGTGAGCGGCCGTCTCGGCCGGGTGGCGGGCGTCGTGGCGGTCAACGTGGCGGTCGCCGGGCTGCTGCTGCTGGTGCTGGAGGGCGCCGTGCGGCTCCTCCGGCCCGACATCCAGCCGGCGGGGACCGAGGCGGACGTCCTCCTCGACGACGCGTTCGTCGACGCCGAGGGCGCGACGGTCGGGCTCCGGCCGGGCGCCGAGGGCGTCGCCAACGGCGCGGCCGTCCACGTCGACGCCGACGGGTTCCACGTCTACGCCGGCAACGGGGCCGTGCCCGACTCGGCCGGCGCGTGGCTCTGGCTCGGCGACTCGGTCCTGTTCGGCGTCGGCGTCCCGGCCGACTCGACGGTGGCCGGCCGGCTCGCGCTCCGGCAAGACACGGCGCGCGTCCTGAACCCGGCCGTCATCGGGTGGGGCCCGGCCGACTACCGCCGCCGCCTCGACGCCGCCCTCGCGGCCGGTCTCCGCCCCGACCGCGTGACGGTCCTGTGGTGCCTCAACGACGCGCTCCCCCCCCGCCCGCGCGTCGCG
>JAAXJP010000094.1:3392-8929 GCA_012269805.1 Rubrivirga sp. | reverse complement strand
GAGCGGGGGCCGCGCTCGCCGGGCGCCCGCGGGGCCCGCCCGCCCGTAGCTTGTCGGACGCCACCGCCTCCCGATGCCCGCCCTCGACCGCGCCACCGTCCACGCCTGGCCCAAGGCCGAGCTCCACTGCCACCTCGACGGGTCCCTCCGCCTCGGGACGATGCTCGAGCTCGCCTCTGGCCAAGGGAAAACCGACCTCCTCCCCGCCGCCGACGAGGCGGGCCTGGCCGAGGAGCTCAAGAAGATCGACGGCTCGCCGACGCTCGAGGAGTACCTCCGGTGGTTCGGCTACTCGATCCCGCTCATGCAGACGCGGGAGGCGCTCCACCGGATCGCCTACGAGCTGGCCGAGGACATGGCCCGCGACAACGTCCGCTACCTCGAGGTCCGCTACGGACCGATCCTCCACACCGAGGAGGGCCTCACGATGTGGCAGGTCAACGACGCCGTCCTCGCCGGGCTGGCGGACGCCGAGCGCGATCACGGGATCCGCTCGGGCGTCATCGTGTGCGGCCTCCGCGACCGGTTCGAGAGCGCGTCGCTGGCCCAGGCCGAGCTGGCGGCGAGCTACCGCGGGCGCGGCGTGGTCGGGTTCGACCTCGCGGGCGGCGAGCGCGGCAACCCGGCCGAGATGCACGGGGCCGCGTTCTACCTCGCGCGGAAAGAGCTCCTCAACATCACGGTCCACGCCGGCGAGAGCTTCGGGCCGGCCTCGATCCGCCAGGCCCTCTTCAAGTGCGGCGCCCACCGGATTGGCCACGGCGTCACGCTCGGGCAGGACCCCGAGCTGCTCCGCTACGTCGTCGACCGCCAGATCCCGCTCGAGGTCTGCCCCACGTCGAACGTCCAGACGCACGTCGTGGCGAGCTACGAGGCCCACCCCGTCGCGGAGTACGTCCGGTCGGGCGTCCCGGTGACCATCAACACCGACAACACGCTGTTCAGCCACACGACGACGACCGACGAGCTCTGGCTGGCCCACACGCGCTGCGGCGTGTCGGCCGAGAACCTCCGCGAGGTCGTGCTGAACGGGTTCCGCCACGCGTTCCTGCCGCACCGCGACAAGCAAGCGCTCATCGACGAGGTCGAGCCGCTGGTCGCCCTCCCCGTCGCGACATGAGGCTCCTCCTCCCGGCCTTGCTGTTCCTGGGTGCCTGCACCGCTCCCGCGTCCGGCCCCGACACGCCGGCTGACGCGCCTGCCGAGGCCGGACCGGACACCACCGCCTCGCCGGGTGCGGAGACGATCGAGGAGCCGGGGTTCGACGCGGCCGCCTGGATCGCCTCCGTCGAAGCCGCCGAGACCGACGCCGAGCGCGTCGCGCTCTCGGCCCAACTCCTCGACGCCATCGACTGGCGCGTCGCCTGCGGCGAGGACGACCCGACCGCCGAGGCCCGTGGGGTCGTCCGCCTCGTCCGGCTCGCGCCCGACGAGGTGCTCGCCGAGATCACGTGCCAGCGGTTCGCCTACCAGTCCACGTTCGCCCTCGTCGACGCCGAGGCGGGCAAGCCGCCGCGGCTCGTCCGCGCGCTCGGGGTGACGGAAGAGGGCCGCGTCGTGGCCGACACGACGGCCAGCTTTTTCGGCCTCCTCGCGCGCGCCCCCGACGACGAGGCCGACCGGTTCTCCATCCTCACGAAGAGCGCCGGCCACGGCGGCTGCGGTACCGAGGCCGACTACCGGCTCCGCCCCGACGGCGGCGCCTCCATCGTCGAGGTCCGCGCCCACCCCGATTGCGACGACCCGATCCCGCCTGAGGACTGGCCCGTCTCCTACCCGCTCGAATGACCGTCACCGTCCACCCCGCCGCCGCGCTCGCCGGCACGCCGTCGCTCCCGGCCGACAAGTCGATCTCCCACCGGGCCGCCCTCTTCGCTGCGATCGCCGACGGCGAGAGCGAGATCGTCGGCTTCTCGGACGCCGCCGACCCGCGCTCGACGCTGGCGTGCCTCCGCGGCCTCGGCGTGGAGATCGAGGAGCGGGAGGACGTCCTCGGGCCGGACGGCGTGCCCAGCTTGTTCGTCCAGGGCCGGGGCCTCGAGGGGCTGATGGCGCCCGCCTCGGCGCTCGACTGCGGCAACTCGGGGACGACCATGCGCCTGCTGGCGGGCCTGCTGGCGGGCCGCCCATTTGAGTCCACGCTCGTCGGCGACGCGTCGCTGACGCCGCGGCCGATGGGTCGAATCGCGTCGCCGCTCGGCCAGATGGGAGCGCGGATCGGCATGACCGACGGGCACGCCCCCCTCGTCGTCCGGGGCGGGTCGCTGTCGGGGATCACGTACCGCCTGCCCGTCGCCTCGGCGCAGGTCAAGAGCGCCGTGCTCCTGGCCGGGCTCAGCGCCGGCGGGACCACGACCGTCGTCGAGCCCGTCGCGACCCGCGACCACACGGAGCGCATGCTCGAGCTCGACGTCCTCGACGTCGGCGGCGAGCGGCACGTCTCGGTGTCGGGCGGCCAGGGCGTCCGCGCGCGGCAATGGGTCGTGCCGCGCGACGTGTCGGCGGCGGCATTCTTCCTCGTCGCCGGCAGCATCGCGGAGGTGGCGACGATCCAGCTCAACGGCGTCGGCCTCAACCCGACGCGCTCGGGCGTGCTCGACGTCCTCCGCGCGATGGGCGCCGACGTCCGCGTCTCGAACGAGCGCGACCGGGGCGGCGAGCCCCTCGGCGACCTCCGCGTCGAGGCCCCCGAGGGCCTCGCTGGCGTCGAGATCGGCGGGGCCATCGTCCCAAACCTGATCGACGAGATCCCAGTCCTGGCGGTCGCCGCGGCGTGCGCCGAGGGGCGGACCGTCATCCGCGATGCCGAGGAGCTCCGCGTCAAGGAGACCGACCGGATCGAGGCCACCGCCGACGTTCTCCGTGCGATGGGCGCCCAGGTCGAGGAGCGGCCGGACGGCCTCGTCATCGACGGCGGGCGGCCGCTGAAGGGCGCCGAGGTCGACGCCCGGCACGACCACCGGATCGCGATGGCCGCCGCCGTCGCGGCCCTCGTCGCCGACGGGCCGACGACGATCCACGGCGCCGAGGCCGCGGCCGTTTCGTTCCCCAGTTTCTGGGAGGCCCTCGAGAGCGTCGCCGCCGGGGCCGTCGAGCCGGCCTAGCCTACTCGTCGCTCGCGACGATCCGCGTCCACACCAGCACGGCTCCGCACGTGTCGTTGAACTTCGTGTGGGCGTACTCGATCGGCAGCTCCGACGGGCCGCGATAGACCTCGACGGCCGCGATGTCGTCGAACGGGAGCGCGTCGATGTTGTGGGCGATGTAGGCCATCTCGGTCCCGTCCACGTAGACGGTCATAGGGCATCCGCCGCGCCGGTCGGACACGAGCGTCTCTTGCACACCCGTCCGCGCGATCCGCACGCCCGGCGTCGCGCCGAAGATGTCGGACACCTGGCGGACGCCCCGGTCGTCGAGTTCGGCCCGGGTGTAGAACACGCCGGTCAGCCGGTCGCGGCGCTCGAAAAAGCCACGTCGCCGGAGCACCGCGTCGTTGACGGACTCCGCCTCGACCACGACGTCGCCGAGGTCGCGGGTGTCGCCGAGCACCGAGCGGAGCGTGAGGACGGTCAGGTTCGGGTCCCCCTCGCGGACGACCACGGTCGTGTCGAGCCGGACGTACCCCGGGTACGTCACCGACATCGGGACGTCGCCTATGGGGACGCCGCTGAGCTGGGCCTGCCCGAAGGCATCGACCGCGCCCTGGACGCCCATGATGTCGACTTCGGCCCCCGCCAGCGGGGACCCCGTGTCCCCGGCCCGGACGACAAGCGCAAGATCGGCCTCCTGAGCGACCGAGGCAGCGCCGAGCACGGCGCAGGCGGCGACGAGAAGACGGCGAAGCATGGCGTCAGAGGCGAGTGGGGATGAAAGAAACGAACGGGCGGCCCGACGTCAGACGCCGAGCCGCCCCAGAGCCCTCCGGAGAGGGCCGGTCTCACAGCGGAGGTGGCGCTAGAGGTTCGGGTTCGCGTTGACTTCCGTCTGGGTGACCGGGAAGTACCGCCAGGGGCCGGGAAGCGGCCCGTCCTGGTTGACGAACGGGAGGTTGAACCGGCGCTGGTCCACGAGCCGCTGCCCCTGCGTGAACAGCTCGCGGTCGCGGGCCTCCAGCAGGTCGCTCTGGTCGGCGTCGCCGTCGAGGGCGTCGAGGCCACGCGAGGCGCGAACCGCGTTGATCAGATCCGTCGCGTCCCCGCTACCCGCCCCGTTGAGGGCGGCCTCGGCCAGGATCAGCGCGTTCTCCTGCCACGACACGAACGGGATCGGGTCGCTGTTGGTCAGGTACAGCGCCTGCCGGTAGTAGGTCTGCGTGACGCCCGCGACGGTCGGGGCCTCTTCGACGAGCATCCGGTCATCCACCTCGTCAAAGGCGGCGAACCGGTCGGCGACGGCGACCTGCGTACGGCCACGGCCGCCCTGCGACCACCAGTTGTTGGCCGAGGTCGAGGCGTAGTCGCCGGTGTAGGGGTCGTCGCCGTCCTGGAGCCCGTTGGCCGCGAACGACGCCGCAGCAGCCCGATCGCCGCCGAAGAGCGCGATGCGAGCGCGGAGCGTGTTGATCAGACGCGACTCGTAGTCGCCCGGCGAGACGGCCGCGGCCGCCTCCAGCTTGTCGTCGGCCTGCGCGTAGAGCTCAGCCGTCGACAGAGCCGGCGACGGGTTGTCGGGGTCGTCTGAAATGGGGGCGCCGCCCGTCGTCGGGCCCGTGCCGAAGTAGGTCCCGAGGAAGTAGCGCGCGATGCCGCCGTGGAAGTTGGCCGCGAAGAGCGCGTCGTCCCGGGTGTCGGTGTCGTCGCCGAAGTCGATCGTCTCGTTCGTGCGACGCAGGAGGTCGTCGGCGAGGAAGCGGTACTCGTTGACGGCGAGGTAGACCCCGTCGACGGAGTTGTTGTCGTTCTCGATCCGGCCGTCGTCGATGTCGTCGAAGGTCGGGAACGTGGCCCCGTCGACGTCGGTGTCGAAGAGGGCCGCGTCCGAGAGGAGGTCCGCGACGACGGCGGTCGCGTCGTACGCGTCGTTGAAGCCTTCCTCGACGCCCGTGATAAGGAACGGGACCTGAGAGACGGTATCGAGCGAGTCGCTGATGACCCGGTCGATGGGCGGGTCGGTGTCCTCGACGAAGGAGTCGCAGGCCGAGAGGCCCCCGACCGTCGCGAGGGCGACGAGCCCGGTGAAGATGGAGTTTCGCATGGGGGGAGTTGTCAAGTCAGATGGACCGGAAGGGCGGGCGCCGAGCCGAGCTCGGCGCCCGAAGGCCATCCGCTTAGATGCCGAGCGTGAGGGTGAGGTAGTACTGACGCGGGTTCTGGAGCGTCAGGAAGTCCTGACCGCGCGAGAGGCTGCGCGACCCGTCGAAGTTGACCTCCGGGTCCAGGCCGTCGTAGAGCGACGTCTGGAAGAGGTTGCGGGCCGAGAACGCGACCGACGCCGTGCGGACGCGGCCGAGCACCGGCGCGTTCGTCTGGGCGATAAACCGGCCGAGGTCGTAACGGACCGTGAGCTCGCGGAGCTTCAGGTAGTCCGCGTCGCGGACG
>JAAXJP010000094.1:877-3382 GCA_012269805.1 Rubrivirga sp. | reverse complement strand
CGACGCCGTTGCCGGCGTCGTCGAACTCGGTCGTCAGGCCGAGCTGGTCGGCGAGGTCGTTCCGCTGGGCGTAGTTGCCGAAGCTCGACCGGAAGAGGTCGGTGTTGTTGAACACCGTAAGCCCCGTGGCCCAGTCGGCGAGGGCGTAGACCGTGAAGTCCCGGAACAGCCGGAGGTTGGCCGTGAACGACCCGTTGTACTCGGGGTACGGGACGCCGAAGACGCACCGGTTGTCCTCGACGGAGCACGTGCCGTTGGCGATCTCGTCGGCGTAGAGCTCCTCGGTGACGCCGGCGTCGACGCCGGTGTACACGCCGTCATCGTTGAACGTGGCCCCGTTGACGGGCCGCGTGTAGAACGCCGCGCGCTTGAGGCCCGGCTTGATGACGTTGAGGTCGAACCCGTCGTAGAGCGCCGGGAGCTCGTTGCCGGCCTCGTCGGTCCCGACCGAGACGACGTTGTTCGTCTGGTAGGCCGCGATGATGCCGAGGTCGAGGGTCACGTTCCGCGTGGCGACCGGGGTCGCGTTGATGGCCAGCTCGAGGCCCTGGAGCTCGATCTCACCGACGTTGAACGGGACCCCCGAGGCGACGAGACCGGTCGAGGGCGCCAGCTGGCGCTCGAAGATCGAGTCCGTCGCGCGCTGATTGTAGTACGTGAACTCGACGCCGATGCGGTCGGCCAGCTCGAGGTCGACGCCCGTCTCGAACTCGCTCACGCGCTCCGGCGCGATCGCCGCGTTGCCGATGAGCTCCGGCGTCGCGCCGGCGCCGTCGCCGCCGACCTCGGCCGAGTACAGGACGGGGATGCCGTCGAAGTTGCCCGGCAGCTGGCCGCTCTCGCCGTAGGCAGCGCGGAGCTTGAGGATCGAGAACAGCGACGGGACCGCGTCGAACCGGTCGAGCCGGACGGCACCGCGGACCTGCGGGTAGAAGATGCTCGGCGACTCCTCACCGATCGTCGACGCGAAGTCGTTGCGGAAGCCGAACGACAGGAAGTACGTGTCCTGGTAGTCGAACGACTGGTTCGCGATGACGCCGATCTGGCGGAGGTTGTTGAAGAACTCCCCGGCCGACTGGTACTCGGCGCCCGAGCCCGCGTCGGTGATCAGCGAGGTCGCGAAGTCCTGAATGCCGAAGAAGAACGTCCGGCGACGCTGGTCGAAGCCCTGCACGCCGATCGAGCTCGTCGCGTTGAGCTCGGCCGTCGGGCGGTACCGGTAGGTCCCGTCGACGGTGAACGTGATCTGGTCGTTCTCGCGCGTGTAGACGTCGCGCTCACCGTTCGTCGTCCCCGAGTAGGAGAAGTTGGCCGGGAACGTCTGGTCCTGCCGCGTGTCGGCCGCGTCGAGGCCCACCTGGGCACGGAGCGAGAGGTTCCGGACCGGCGTGTAGCGGGCCTCGAACGAGCCGAGGAACTGCGTCGTCTTGTACCCGGTGTCGATGGCCCGGACGGCCGCGGAGTCCGTGAAGGCGTACGAGAACGGGAAGAGCAGGGTGTTCCCGAGGTACCCGAAGATGTTGTTGTCGTTCTGCGGCTGGCCGACCGTGTTGAACGCGAAGGCCGTGTTCGCCGAAAGCTGGAGGTTCGGCATCGGGAACGCCTCGAAGTTGGCGCGGAGGTTCCGGCGGTTCTGGAAGTTGCCGAACACGATGCCGTCCTCGTCGCGGTAGTCGAACTGCGTGAAGTACCGGACGGTGTTCGAGCCGCCCGAGACGCCGATCGTGTGCTGCTCGATGCCGCCGTCCTGGAACACCGCGTTGGCGTCGTCGGCCGTCTCGCCGCCCGTGAGCCGGTCGTACTCGAACTGCTGCGTGTTGACGCCCGTCACGCCGGAGTAGGTCACCTGGAACGGCGAGGCCGCGTTGGTGCCGCCGCCGAGCTGGCCCCGCTTCGTCGTGATGAGGACGACGCCGTTCGAGGCGTCGGTCCCGTAGAGCGCGGCCGCGGCCGGGCCCTTCAGCACGTCGATCGAGGCGATGTCGTCAGGGGCGAGGTTCGAGAGCGCCCCGATGCCCTGGCCGCCGGCCGTGTAGCCCTCGATCTGGTCGTTGTCGACGCGGATGCCGTCGACGTAGATGAGCGGCTGGCCGCTGCCGTTGAGGCCGCCGCCGCCGCGGACGTTGAACCGGATCCCGCCGCCCACGTTGCCCGAGGAGGGCTGAACGGACACGCCGGCCACCTTCCCGTTGAGGAGCTGGTTGACGTCGGAGTAAGGCTGGACGTCGTTCAGCGCTGCCGCGTCGATGCGGGAGACGGCGACCTCGGAGCGGGAGAGCGACCGCTCCGAGAGCGCGCCCGTCACGACGACCTCCTCGAGGCCGGTGAGGTCGGGCTCGAGGCTGAAGTTGACGACCGCCTGCTGCCCCGCCTCGACGACGACGTCGGCCTGGCTGACCTCGTAGCCGACGAACGCGGCCTGGATCGTGTAGGCACCGGGGGCGATGACGAATTCGTAGTTGCCGCTGATGTCGGTCGCGGCGCCGACGCCCGCCTGGTCGACGA
>JAAXJP010000094.1:0-867 GCA_012269805.1 Rubrivirga sp. | reverse complement strand
ACGGCCGCGGTCGGGAGGGGATCGCCGGTCTCGGCGTCGATGACCTGGCCGGCGAGGGTGCCGGTCTGGGCGATCGCAGGCGCGCCGAGCAGGGCGAGGAGCAGAGCAAGCGCTCCGCTCCACGCGCCCCGACGGGCGCTAGCTGTAAGGAAGCTCATGGGAGATGGGGGGTGTGTGTCGATCGTGCTCCCGGCCCACCCACATGGATCTGAGTTGTGGGCCCCGTCGCAGAACAGATGCGCGCGACGCCCCGCCCGACGGATCCGTCCTCTGCCGAGCGGTGTGGTGGGGAGCGAGTAGGCGATGATGATACCGTGATGTTGCGGCGGCCGGGGCGCTTTCTCCCCGGAAGCCCGCCACGCCGCCCCAGACGGTCGCAATCGTCCCCTGAATGGGCCGATGGTTGGTCGAACGGCTATCTCGAAGCCTGAACGGTCGCCCCCGGTCCCGACGGGTCCCACAAGTGGGCGTCGAGGTCCACGCGGTGCGGCTCGACGAACGCGACGCCCTCCGCTCGGAGCCGCTCCTCCATCGCCGTCGGCGTCGCGAAGTGGCGGCGCCCGGTGAGCCGCCCCTCCCGATTCACGACGCGGTGGGCCGGGACCGCGAGCGGGCCCGCCGTGGCGGCCGCGACGGCACGGAGCGCCCAGCCCACCCCACGCGACGCCCGCGGCGCCCCGAGCGCCCGCGCGATGAGCCCGTAGGTCGTCACGCGGCCCGGAGGGATTCGAGCGACGACGTCATAGACGCGGGCGAAAAAGGAGGAGTCGTCGGCCATTGGGGCACCGTGAACCGTCGGAGACTACGCCCGGCCGCGGCGGGGCGGGCGGACCACACGGCGACGGGGCGCGGTAGACTGACCTCCCC
>JAAXJP010000051.1 GCA_012269805.1 Rubrivirga sp. | reverse complement strand
GCGCCGCGGCGAGCGCGTTCGCCGCGGCCCGGCGGGCGGCCTCGGCCATCGCGGGGCGCCCCAGGGCCGCGAACCGGTCGGCGAGCGTCAGCAGCCGGTCGGCGGCCGACCGGTCGTTCCGAGAGGTGGGCATCGGGCAGACGGAGGGTGGGAGCGGAAGGTGGGCACGCGGGCGTCGCACATTCCTCCGACATCCCCCTAGATCGCCGGCCCGCCGCTACGCCACGCGGAACGCCCGCCACCCGCTGTCGGGGTCGTTCCCCTTCATGTCGATCGAGGCGAAGGCGCTCCACTCGAACGCGGCGTTCCGGCCCTCGATCGTCGGCGGCGCGTGCGAAGGCAGTTCGACGACGGCCTCGAACGTGTGGCTCGATCCGGCCTCGAGGCGCGTCGCGGGCGACGCGATCACCTCGCGGTCGAAGAGCGTCGTCGTCGCCGTCGCGTCGCTCGTCGACTGGCGCTGGACGCCGTCGGCGCCGGCCTGGCCGGGCACGGGGCGCGTCGTCGTTCGCGCGTTCGGCACGCGGACTCTTTCCTGGCAGCGGACCTTGACGGCCACCTTCGTCACGTCGATGGCCTCGTCGCGGACCTGGACGTGGACGGTGAGCCGGAGCGGCTCGCCACGGACGCCGTCCTCGACGTCCAGTGTGACGTCGGCCCAGGAGCCGGTGAGGGTGCGGGTGAGGTTGGAGAAGAAGCCCATGGGTTCGCAGGGGGTGTGAGAAACGGAGGGGCGGCCGAACCGCTGACCTCTCATGCGCGAGCGCCGCCCAGACGGGGTCACGGGACCGCTGCACGGGCACCGGAGTAGCTTCTCGGCCCCTCCCCGCCCCGATGCGCCGACTCGAAGACTTCTCCGACGCGGACCTCCGCGTGTTCGACCGCCCGCCGCTCCCCTCGCCCGAGGCGATCCGCGACGTGTACCTCATCGGGATCTGCGGGAAGGGGATGGGCGCCCTCGCCGAGCTCCTCGCCGAGGCGGGCTACTCGGTCCGCGGGAGCGACGAGGCGGCCTACCCGCCCATGTCGACGCGCCTCGCGGCGGCCGGCATCCCGGTGCTGGAGGGGTACGACCCCGCCCACCTCGACGGGCCGGCGGGCCCGCCCGACCTCGTCGTCGTCGGCAACGCGTGCACGCCGACGCACCCCGAGGCCGCCGCCGCGCGGGAGCGCGGGCTGACGCAGGCGTCGCTCCCGGAGACCCTCGCCCACCTGTTCCTCCAGCGCCGCCAGCCGGCCGTCGTCGCCGGGACGCACGGCAAGACGACGACGACGGGCATGCTCACGCACGTCCTCCGGCACGCGGGCCTCGACCCCGGCTTCCTCGTCGGCGGCGTGATGGTGGGCGACGAGCGGACGGCCGGGCTCGGCGACGGGCCCGTGTTCGCCGTCGAGGGCGACGAGTACGACGCGGCCTACTTCGACAAGCGGCCCAAGATGATCCTCTACCGGCCGCACCGGGCGATCGTCACGAGCCTCGAGTTCGACCACGCCGACATCTACGCCGACTGGTCCGAGTACAAGCGGGCCTTCCACGCCTTCGCCGCGCTCCCCCCGCCCGACGGCCTCCTCCTCCTGAACGGCGAGGACCGCGAGGTCCGGAAGCTGGCGAAGCGGACGTGGGCGCGCGTCCGGCTCTACGGCGCGGAGGGGGCCGAGCCCGAGGGCGTCCCATTCCACGTCGCGGCGCGCGACCTGACGGCGGTCGAGGGCGGGCAGACGTTCACGCTCGTCGTCAAGGGCGAGCCGGTCGCCGACGTCCGCCTCCCGATGGGCGGCCGGTACAACGCGCTCAACGCGCTCGCGGTCGCGGCCGTCGCGCTCGACGCGGGCGCCACGCCGGCGCAGGTCGCCGCCGGGCTCGGGACGTTCCGGGGGATGAAGCGCCGGCAGGAGGTCGCGGCGGACACCGGCAGCGTCCTCGTCGTCGACGACTTCGCGCACCACCCGACGGCCGTCGAGGCGACCGTCCGCGGCGTCCGCGAGCGGTGGCCGGGGCGGCGCGTCGTGGCCGTGTTCGAGCCGCGGTCGAACTCCAGCCGCCGCGCGGCCTTCGAGACCCCCTACGCCCGCGCCCTCGCGACGGCCGACGCCCTCTTCCTCTCGACGCCGCCGCTCCGACACAACGACGACCCGAAAGATTTCCTGGACGCCGAGACCGTCGCCGCGGCCGTCCGCGAGTCGGGCACGCCGGCCGCGGCCTACGCGTCGGCCGACGCGCTCCTGCCGGATCTCCTGAAGGACATCGGCGACGGTGACCTCGCGCTCGTCATGTCGAACGGCTCGTTCGACGGGCTCGTGGGCAAGCTGACGGACGCGCTCGGCCGCGGGACCGCGGGCGGGTGAGAGCCCTCGGGCCCCTGCTCGTCTGTGGGCTCGCGCTTGCGGCGTGCGAGCCGCCACCGCCCGAGACGCCGCGCCTCGACGACGAAACCCTCCCGGACGTCGTCGGCACATGGACGGGCGAGGTCGAGGAGGACCGGCTCCGCTACAAGCTCGTCCTCACGATCGACCATCTCGAGCCGGGCGCCGACGCCGGCAAGACGTCGTACACCGGCGGGCTCGACTGCACGGGCACGCTCACCTTCACCGGCGCCGACCGCCGCGTCCTCTCGTTCCGCGAGGACCTCCACGACTCGCCCGACTGCGCCGACGGCCGGATCGACGTCCGCCTCCGCAGCGACGGCCGCCTCGGGTGGCTGTGGTACCGCTCGACCTCCGACCGCGTGCCGGACGCCCGCGCCACGCTCGACCGGCGATGAGCGGCTGGAGGCCCCCGGCGCACGACGACCTCGGCCGGCCGGTCCCGCTCGCGGCCCCGCCGCGCCGGATCGTCTCGCTCGTCCCGAGCCAGACCGAGCTCCTGGCCGACCTCGGGCTCGACGCCGAGGTGGTCGGCCTGACGCGGTTCTGCGTCCACCCGGCGGGCTGGAAAGAGAGAAAGCAAATCGTCGGCGGGACGAAGAACGTGCGGCTCGACCGCGTCCGCGAGTTGGCGCCGGACCTCGTCATCGCCAACAAGGAGGAGAACGTCCGCGAGCAGGTCGAGGCGCTGGCTGAGGTCGCGCCGGTCTGGGTCACCGACGTGCCCGACGTGGCCGGCGCGATCCGGATGGTCCGGTCCGTGGGCGCTCTCGTCGACCGGGCCGCCGAGGCCGGCCGGCTGGCGGGAGCGATCGCCGCCGGCTTCGCCCGCCTCGGCGCCGAGGCAGAAGGAGCCGGGCCGCGCCGGGCGCTCTACCTCATCTGGCGCGACCCCTGGATGACGGTCGGCGACGACACGATCATCGCGGACGTCCTTCGCAGGGGCGGGTTCGAGAACGCCGTCGCCGGGCGGGAGCGGTACCCAGCGCTCGTCGCGGCCGAGATCGCCGCGCTCGCCCCCGACGTCGTCCTGCTGTCGTCGGAGCCGTACCCGTTCGGGCCGACGCACGTCGCGGAGGTCCAGGCGCTGGCGCCGGGTGCCCGCGTCGAGCTCGTGGACGGCGAGCCGTTCTCGTGGTACGGCAGCCGGCTCCTCCGCGCCCCCGACGCGATCGCCAGGCTTCGCCAACGGCTGTCGACGGGCTGAGCCTGCGGGCGCTCGTCCTGCCCGCCCCGGGGTGCTGCCGAGGCGGCCACGCTCGCCGGGCGGGGGAGCGAGCGATTCACGGAACGGCGCCGGGCCCCGCCGATCCAACCCGGACCCCCTTCGGACCCCTTTGCCTCTCCGTCCATGCCGTACACCGCCACCTCCGACCGCCCCGCCCACGCCTCCGGCACCTTCGACCTGGGCGACGGCCTCCGCGTCCACCGCCTCGGCTTCGGCGCCATGCGGATCACCGGGACGGGCATCTGGGGCGCGCCCGAGCGCCACGACGCGTCGATCCGCGTGCTCGAGCGCGCCGTCGAGCTCGGCGTCGACCTTATCGACACGGCCGACAGCTACGGGCCGTTCGTCTCGGAGGACCTCATCGCCGAGGCCCTCGCGCCGTACCCCGACGGCCTCGTCGTCGCGACGAAGGGCGGCCTCCTCCGGACCGGCCCCGACCGGTGGGTCCCGCTCGGCGATCCGGACTACCTCAAGCAGGCCGTCCAGATGTCGATGCGCCGGCTGAAGGTCGACACGATCGACCTGTACCAGCTCCACCGGATCGACGCCGACGTCGACCGCGGCGCCCAGTTCGCCGCGCTCAAGGAGTTCCAGGACGAGGGCTGGGTCCGGCTCGTCGGGCTCTCCGAGGTCTCGGTCGACGAGATCCAGGCCGCGCAGGACGCCGGGCTGACGGTCGCGACGGTCCAGAACGAGTACAACCTCGGGACGCGGAAGAGCGAGGACGTCCTCGACTTTTGCGAGGCCGAGGGCATCGGCTTTGTACCGTGGTACCCGCTCAACGCCGGCAAGCTCTCCGAGAACGAGATCCTCGACGAGGCCGCCGACCAGCTCGGCGCGAGCCACAGCCAGGTCGCCCTCGCGTGGCTCCTCAAGCGGTCGCCGGTGATGCTCCCGATCCCGGGCACGTCGAGCGTCGAGCACCTCGAGGAGAACGTGGCCGCGGCCGAGATCGAGATGCCGGACGACGTGTTCGAGGCGCTCGACGCGGCCGCTCGCGAGGCCGTCTAGTGTCGCCGCTGGCGGACCTCGTGGTGATCGAGCTGGCGAGCGTGCTCGCCGGCCCCAGCGTCGGGATGTTCTTCGCCGAGCACGGCGCGCGCGTCGTGAAGGTCGAGGCGCCGGGCGGCGACGTCACCCGGCGCTGGCACCTCGCCGCGGAGGACCCCGACGACGACCGCCCGGCCTACTTCTGCGCCGTCAACTGGGGCAAGGCGTCGGTCGGGCTCGACCTCCGGACGCCCGACGGCCGCGCCGTCCTCCACCGGCTCGTCGCCGAGGCGGACGTGGTCGTGTCGTCGTTCCGCCCCGGCGCCGCCGCCCGCCTCGGCGCCGACGCGGACACCCTCCGGTCGGTGAACCCGCGCCTCGTCGTCGTCGAGGTCGACGGCTACGGGGCGGACGACCCTCGGGCCGGCTACGACGCCGTGGTCCAGGCCGAGGCCGGATTCACGTTCCTCAACGGGCCGGCGGACGGGCCGCCGACCAAGATGCCCGTCGCCCTCGTGGACGTGCTCGCAGCGCACCAACTCAAAGAAGCCGCGCTCGTGGCGCTCCTCGGGCGCGAGCGGACCGGCGAGGGCGCGCACGTCCGCGTGTCGCTGCTCGGCGCGGCGGTCGCGTCGCTGGCGAACCAGGCCGCGAACTGGCTCACGGCCGGCGTCTCGCCGCAGCGGATGGGCTCGGCACACCCCAACATCGCGCCGTACGGGACGGTCTACGCCACGGCCGCGGGCGGCGTCGTGCTGGCCGTCGGGACGGACCGCCAGTTCGGGGCGCTGGCGGAGGCGCTCGGCCGCCCGGAGTGGGCGGACGACGCGCGGTTCGCAACGAACGCCGCGCGCGTCCGCCACCGCGACGCGCTCGATGCGCTCCTCACGGACTCCCTCGCCGACCGCGACCGCGACGCGCTCCTCGAGGATCTCGCCGCGCGTGGTGTCCCGGCCGGCGCCGTCCGCGACGTGCCGACGGTGTTCGAGCACCCCGAGGCCCGCCGGCTCGTCCTCGACGACGAGGCCGGGCACGCGGCCGTCCGCACCGTCGCGACGGGCACGGCGGTCCCGCTCTCTCCTCCGCCCCGGTTCGCCGCCGACACGCGGCAGGTCCTGGCCGGCCTCGGCCTCGACGCCGCCGAGGCGGCCCGGCTGGCGGCGTCGGGCGCGGTCGCGCTAGGCCCCGAGTGAGACCGCGCGCCTCGGCGCCGAGGCGGGCGGGGCCGGTCAGTCGCAGGCGACGTCGTCAAGGTTCTCGTCCCAGCAAGCGCGGTCGCCGCCGTTGTAGCCGTCGGCCGTGATCGAGCCCGCCCGCGTCTCCTCGTCCCACACGATGAGCGCCCGGTTGCCGGCCGGCTCGTCGGTCCAGTCGAACGTCCGCTCGTCGCCGCTGGTCGCGTAGCGGACGGACGAGCCGCCGCGGTCGCGGCCGTCGGGCACGCGGAACGTGAGCTCGCGGGCGCCGAGGTCCTCGACGTCGAACGACGCCGTGAGGACGGGCCCGTCGACGTCGGGGGCGAACAGGCGCCACGTGCCGGTCTCGCCGTCGAGCCCCGTCGTGGCCGTGTAGTAGGTGAACGGGTCGCCCTCGGGGCCGGTCACGACGAGGCGCCAGTCGATGGACGAGCCCTCCGGCGTCCCCTCGAGCGCGAGGTCGACGGGCGTCCCCGCGACGACCGCCGTGGCCTCCCACGTCCAGACGCCGGCCGCGACGGTCGGTGCGTCGGCCGTGGCGGCCTCCGTCGCGGCGGCCGGCAGGACGAGGTGGAGCCCGACGACGGTCGAGACGATGCCGACGCGGGCGGCGGCGTGGACGAAGTTGGCCCCGGAGGCCACACGGGCGCCGTCGTCGGGGAAGGCGTCGGCGTCGAGTTGGAACGCGGCGACGGCTGGCGGCGCAGGTGCGTCGGCCTCGCCGTTGGCCGCGTCGCAGCCAGTGAGGAGGGCCACGCCGGCAAAGCCGAGGAGGCCGGCGACCGTGAAGAACGTCAGGGAGCGAGACATGGGCCAGGGAGTCGAAGGGGTCGGAGCGCAATCAACGGGGACATCGGCGGGTCGGCCTCCGCGCATGAGGCCGATGGGCGCATCCTCAGCCATTCATCAGCCGACTGGGCGCCCAAACGCGCCTTGACACGGGCGTGCGGCCTCCGTTGACTCCGGCGTGCGCCTCGCCTTTCCCCTCCTCGTCCTCCTCGCGACCGCCGCCGGCGCCCAGTCCGGCGCGGTGTCCGGCACCGTCCGCGACACGAGCGGGGCGCCGCTGCCCGGCGCGAGCGTCTACCTCTCGGGCACCGCCCGCGGCGCCTCCGCCGACGCCGACGGCCGCTACCGGATCGGGGCCGTCCCGCCCGGCGCCTACCGGCTCGTCGGCTCGCTCGTGGGCTACCGAGCCGACGCCGAGGAGGTCCGCCTCGGGCCGGGCGAGGAGCAGGTCCTCGCCCTCGTGCTGGAGCCGACGACGCTCGACCTGGGCGGCGTGGCCGTCGAGGCGGAGCGGGACGACCGCTGGCGCCGCCGGCTGGCGTGGTTCGAGAAAACCCTCGTCGGCGAGTCCGCCAATGCCGACTCGACGCGGATCCTCAATCCGGAGGTCCTCGACTTCCGCGTGCGGTGGGGCGCGCTCCAAGCCGAGGCCGCCGCCCCGCTCGTCATCGAGAACCGCGCGCTCGGCTACCGCCTGACCTACGACCTCCACGAGTTCAGCGCCAGCGCCACACGCGTCCGGTACGACGGCGACGAGCGGTTCGAAGAGCTGGCGCCCGCCGACCGTTCCGAGGCCGCGCGATGGGAGGCCGCCCGCCTCCGCGCCTACCGCGGCTCGCTCGCCCACCTTCTCCGGTCGCTCCTCGCCGGCACCGCCGACGACGCCGGCTACGCGTTCGAGGTCGTCCGCACGGACGCCTACGGCGCCCGCCCCGCCTTCCGCACGCCGGCCGACTGGCTCATGGACGTAGACGACGACGGGTGGGGCACGCTGCGGGGGTTCGAGCGGATCGACGTGACGTACCGCGGGGAGCCCGAGGAAGCGGCCTACCTCGAGTCCGAGTGGTTCCGCGAGCGCCGGAGCCGGCCGGCCTCCGTCCAGCGGTCCTCGCTCCACCTCAACGGCCGCGCCCGCATCGACCCCCAGGGGACGCCAGAGGACCCGTTCGCGATCTCGGCCTCCGGCCACTTGGCCTTCGAGCGCCTGGCCGACCGGGTCCCCGAGGAGTACGAACCACCGGACGGCGCGCGCTGACCCGTTCCCCACCGCCTCGGCGCCGAGGCCGACGGGGTCCGACTCAGCAGGGGCCCGCTACACGTGGCGGAAGCCGGCCGCTTCGAGCGGGACGCGGTTGCCGTCGGGCAGCCGGAGCGCGACGCCCTCTTTCGGCTCGACGACCTGTCCGACGACGGCGTACGTGTCCGACGACAGCTTCGACGCCTCGGCCTCGGGGAGCGTGAACAGGAGTTCGTAGTCCTCGCCGCCGTAGAGCACGAACGCCTCGGCCCGCTCGTCGAACCGCTGCGCCGCGAGGGCCGTCTGGACGTGGACCGGCAGGAGCCCCGCGTCGATCACCGCGCCGACGGTCCCGGCCTGGCTCAGGTGATGCGTCTCAGAGGCCAGCCCGTCCGAGACGTCGATGAGCGACGTCGGGCGGACGCCGGCCTCGGCCCACGCCTCGACGCGGTCGAGACGGGCCTGCGGCATCAGCTGGCGCTCGACGACGTAGGCGAACTCGGTGAGGTCGGGCTGCGGCGGGTCGTCGGCCGCGCCGTCGCCGGACGTCATGCCGTCCTTGCCGGCGAGGAGCACGCGGAGGCCAGCCGCGGCGCTGCCGAGGTCGCCCGTCACGCAGAGGAGGTCGCCGGGCTGCGCGCCGCGGCGGTACACGACGGCCTGCTCGTCGGCCTCCCCGACGACCGTCACCGACAGCGTCAAGCGCGCCGAGGCCGTGACGTCGCCGCCGACGACGGCGAGGCCGTAGCGCTCGCACGCCTGCGCGATCCCCGTGTAGAGCGCCTCGGCGCCTTCGACCGACAGGTTGTTGGGCAGCCCCAGGGCGACCGTCGCGAACCGGGGCCGCGCGTTCATCGCCGCCACGTCGCTCACGTTGACGGCGATGGCCTTCCACCCGAGCGCCCGCAGCGGGACGTACGTCCGGTCGAAGTGGACGCCCTCGACGAGGGCGTCGGTCGTGACCACGTGGACGCGGCTCGGGCCGTCGGAGCCGGCGCCGCCCACGCGGTAGACGGCCGCGTCGTCCCCGATCCCCTGGACGAGGTCCCGGGCCTCGGCGGCGTCGGCGAGGGTGGACTGGAGCTTGCCGATCAGGCCGAACGCTCCGACCTCGGAGACGGGCGTG
>JAAXJP010000138.1 GCA_012269805.1 Rubrivirga sp. | reverse complement strand
CCCCCCCCCCCCCCCCCCCCCGGCGCCCGGCGCCGGCCGGCCCGCCCCCCCCCGCGCCGCCGCCCGCCCACGGCCGGGGGGGCGCCGGCGCCCGGGCGCCCGGCGGCGGCGGCGCCGCGGGGCGGCGGCGGAACCGCTCGCCCCCCGGGCCCGGGACCAACGACGGCGGCGGCGCCACCCGATCGATCCACTCGAGGAGGCGGGCGTACCGGCGGAGGAGCGTTCGCCGCCAGAGCCGGCGGTATCGGAGCCAGGCCCCACCGGCCAGCGCGAGGCCGAGCGCGGCCACCTGCGCCACGGCGTCGAACAGGCCCGTCACCCCCAACGCGAGGGCCACCACGAGCGCCGCCGAAACCCCGAGGACGGCGTCGCCCCAGGTCCGCCCTTGGAGCGAGGACTCGCGGCGCGTTTCGGGCAGCGCGGCCCGCGTCAGGATCACGAAGGCGACGACCGCGACGCCCCCGGCCCGCGCGAGAGCCAGGAAAAGCGTCCACACGTATGGGAGCTCGCCCATCCTAGTACGCGGCGTAGGCGACGTAATCGGCCCGGCGGAGCAGCGCGAGGGCCCACCGCGTCGTGACCACGGCGAACACGGCCGCCCCTGCCACGAGGCCCCACCCGGCGTGCTCGTACCCGAACGCCCGGGTCACGACGAACCCGACGGCCAAGTCGATCACGAGGGCCCAGGCCAGGGGGCGGAGCACGTGGGCCGTCCGGCCCTGGGCCAGGAAGATCAGCCCGTTCAGCAGCCCGACGCTGAAACAGAAGTAGCCGGCCGCCGCGACGGCGAACACGTACCGCGTCGTGCCGGGCTCGAAGATGGGGTGGAGCAACTCCGGGCCGTTCGTGCCGAGCCACAGCCCGGCGGCCCAGACCCCGGCCACGGCCGCACCGCCGATGACCACCAGCGCCCCGAGGTGACGGAGGTACTGCCGCGTCATGATCGCCGAAGCGGCCGAGGGGTCGCGCACCGCGCCGAGCTCGTGGACCTGCCCCGACAGCCGGCGGACGGCGAACGGGAGGGCGGCAAGCATCATGAAGATGACCCCCAGCGCCCAGTCCATCCCCAGCTCGTAGGCCGTCCGGAACCAGACCGGGTAGGGCAGCGGGTCGGCGCCCGCGGCCGACCACGAGACGACGCGGTCGGCGAAGAGGACGGCAAAGTAGAGGACGCCGTAGGCCACGTACGGGAGCGTCGTGTGGACGACCGTCGAGGCGCGTGGGAGCGGGGGCGCGCGCCCGTCGTCCCGGTCGCCCTCGGCCCCGCGCCCGAGGGACCGATAGGCCCCGCCGAACGCGATCGCGATCGCGACCGCCAGGCCGAGCGCGTGGGCGGTGTGGATCCCCCACCCGAGCCCGGCCACGGCCCCCCACACCGGGAGGATCCCCGCGCTCGTCGCCACGCCGACCGCCCACAGCCGCTCTTCGACGTAGAGGAGCGCGAGGGCGAGCCAGAGCCAGCCGAGGAGCACGTAGTAGGTCGTCCCCACAACGGCCAGGACCACCGGGTAGAACGGGACCAGGACGTTGAGCGCGAACGCCACGGCCCCCGTCGCGAGCACGGTCGCGGCGCCGAGCCCTGCGATCCGGAACGCCATCCGGCGGGCCTGTCCGCCCAACTCGTGGCCCAGCAGCCGCGACGTCTCGTGCGCGAGGGCCTGCACGAAGCCCCCGGTCACAACGAAGCTGGCGATCGTCCCCATAGCGATCATCGTCGCGCCGCCCTCCGTGAGCCGGACCGACGCCCACAGCGAGTAGCCGAACCACACGAGCGCGGCGACCTGACCCGTCACGGGCAGCGCGTAGAGGAGGCCGCGACCGTAGCTCGCCGCGAACCCGCCGGCGAGCCGGGCGAGTGGCTCCCGCTCCGCACGGGCGTCCTCCGCGACGCCGAGGCGGGCGGCCTCGGCGCAGCAGGCCGGGTACACCGCCCGGCCGAGCGCGAACAGGTCGGCGTGGCCGAACCGGTCGGCGGCGTCGACGTCGCGCCACCCCTCGCTCTCGAGCGCGGCCACGACGGCCCACTCGTCGACCGGACGGCCGATCCGCGAGGCGACGGCCGTCCCGAGGTCGAACTCGCGCTCGACGGCCTGTGGGGCGATGGGAACGGGGGACAAAGCCATGGGAGGGCACGGCGGCAAACGCCGTGCCTCATGCCGGACTGGAGCCCCGCGCGCCGCCGGTCTCTGCGGGGACGGCT
>JAAXJP010000410.1 GCA_012269805.1 Rubrivirga sp. | reverse complement strand
CCCCATGCCCGCCGCCGACGCTCCCTCCGAGACCGCCCCCGTCGAGCACGCCGCGTTCGACTTTGTCCGGGCCGCCGGCGGCGTCGAGGAATACCGCCACCCGAACGGGCTGACGGTCCTCCTGGCGCCCGAGGCCGCTGTGCCCGTCGTCGCGTTCCAGGTGACGTACCGCGTCGGGAGCCGGAACGAGGGGGCGGGGCTGACGGGCGCGACGCACCTCCTGGAGCACCTCATGTTCAAGGGCTCCGAGCGGTTCAACCGCGACCTCGGCACGAGCGTGTTCCAGGTCCTCCAGTCGCTCGGCGGCCAGATCAACGCGACGACGTGGTACGACCGGACCAACTACTACGCGCTCCTCCCGAGCGAGCATCTCGAGAAGGCCGTCGAGATCGAGGCCGACCGGATGCGCGGCGCGCGCGTCCGCGACGGGGACCTCGCGAGCGAGCGGACCGTCGTGCTCAACGAGCTCGACCGGGGCGAGAACGAGCCGCTCCGGAAGCTGCTCCACGCGACGTACGCGACGGCCTTCCACGCCCACCCGTACGGGCACCCCGTGATCGGCTGGCGGAGCGACGTCGAGACCGTGACCGCTGAGGGCCTCCGCCACTTCTACGACACGTACTACTGGCCCCAGAACGCGACGGCGACGGTCGCCGGACAGTTCGACCGGGCCGAGGCCCTCGGCCTGCTCGACCGGCACTTCGGCCCCATCCCCGCCGGCCCCGAGGCGGCCGAGGACGCGCCTGAGCCGCTCGTCCACCGCCCGTTCGACGCGGCCGTGACGCGGGAGCCCGAGCAGCGCGGCGAGCGGCGCGTCGTGGTCCGCCAAGCCGGCGAGCTGGGGGCCGTGCTCCTCGCCTACAAGGCCCCGGCCGGCCTCGACGAGGCGGCCGACGCGCTCGACGTCCTCGTCCAGGTGCTGGCGGCCGGCAAGAGCGGCCGGCTCTACCGCGCGCTCACCGACGCCGGGCTGGCGACGTCGGCCAGCGCGTACTACCCGCGCCTCCGCGACCCGGGCCTGTTCATCGCCTACGCGACGCTCGCGCCCGACGTGACCCACGACACGGCCGAGGCGGCCCTGAAGGCCGCGCTCCACGCCGTCGCCGACGAGGGGATCACGGACGTCGAGCTGGCCCGCGCCCGACGCCAGGTCGTCGCCGACGAGGCGTTCGGGCGCGACGGGCCCTACGCCGTCGTCGCGCAGATCAACGAGGCCGTGGCCGTCGGCGACTGGACGCTCTTTGCCCACTTCCGGGACCGCGTCGAGGCCGTCTCGGCAGAGGACGTCCAGGCCGCCGCCGCCGACGTCCTCGACGACGACCGGCTGACGGCCGCGTGGTACGTGCCGGACGAGTCCTAGCGGGCCGCCTCGACGAGGCGGCCCCCCCGGGCGGATCACCGCCCGGCCCGACGCGTGTAGGGCGCCGCTCCCCTCGTATCTGTGTCCGACGTCCACCTCGCCCCCCGCGTCCACGACGCCACCGCCGGCTCGGCCCGGCTGCTCCTCCTGAACACCGGCGTCCGCGACGTCGTCAGCTTCCGGGGCTCGTTCGAGTCGGCGCCCGACCTCGGCGCGGCCGACGACGTGGTCCAGTCGCTCGTCTCGAACCTCCTCGACAAGGGGACCCAGCGCCGCGACCGGTTCGAGATCGCCGCGGCCCTCGAGGGCCGCGGCGCCCAGATCTCGTTCTACTCGGACGGGCTGCGGATGGGGTTCGCCGGCCGCGCCCTCCGCGACGACCTCGGCGACGTCATCGCGATCCTCGCCGAGCAGCTCCGCACGCCGGCCCTCGACGCCGACGAGGTCCAGAAGGCGGTCGTCCGCGCCATCGCGGGCGTCCGGCGGTCGCTCGAGTCGACGGGCTCGCAGGCGTCGGGCGCGCTCGCGCGGCGGCTCTATGGTCCGGCCCACCCGAACTACGCGCTCGCGCCGGAGGACGAGCTCGCGGCCGTCGAGGCCGTCACGCCGGAGGCCGTCCGCCAGTACCACGACGAGCACGTCGGGTCGGACGGGCTGACGATCGCGTTCGCGGGCGACGTGGACGCCGCGGCCGTCGAGCGGGCCGTCGAGGCCTCCCTCGGCGACTGGGCCCCGCACGGTCGCCAGCCCGTGTTCGACGCCGCGGCCGACCCCGAGCCGCCGGGCCGGACGGTCGTCGAGATGGCCGACCGCCGGAACCTCGACGTCCGCCTCGGGCACGCCGTCGACCTCCGCCGCGACAGCGACGACTTCCTGGCGGCGTTCGCCGGCGTGTTCGCCCTCGGCGGCAACTTCTCAGGCCGGCTCATGCAGACCGTCCGCGACGAGCAAGGCCTGACGTACGGGATCGGCGCGTCGCTGGGGGGGCCGAGCGTCCGCCACGACGGCCACGTCCGCGTCAACGTCACACTCAGCCAGGAGAACCTCGACCGCGGCCTCGCCGCCACGCGCGCCGAGGTCGAGGCGTTCCTGGCGGAGGGGGTGGGGGAGGACGCCCTCGCCGCCACGCGGACGACGCTGGCTGGCCAGCACGTCGTGGCGCTGGCGACGACCTCGGGCGCGGCCGCGCGACTCCTGGTCAACGCCGAGCGCGGGTTCGACGTCGGCTACCTCGACCGGTACCCAGACCTCGTCCAGTCCCTCACGACCGACGAGGTCACGGCCGCTGTCCGCCGCCACCTCCGCCCGGCCGACCTCCACGAGACGGTCGCGGGGACGCTTCTCGACGCGTGACGCGGCGCGCTTCTCCGATTTTCAATCGCGCTCCGAGAGCGCCGCGCGTCGCGGCACGTACCTTTTCGGTCCGGTCCCACCCGGGACACGGAGGCTGTAGCTCAGTTGGTTAGAGCGCCTGGTTGTGGCCCAGGAGGTCGGGGGTTCAAATCCCCTCAGTCTCCCACCCGCCTCGTGCGGGACGCTTGCCGCGTTCGTCTAGGGGTTTAGGACGCCGCCCTTTCACGGCGGTAACACGGGTTCGAATCCCGTACGCGGTACCCCGCCCGGCGCCCCTCGGCGCCGGGCGGTTGTCGTTCCGGCCCGCCTCGGGCCCCCGCCGAGGCCGGCCGGGTAGCCGCGTCGCTGGGGCGCGGTCAGGCCATGGCGGGCAGCGCGTCGCCCTCCCAGTCGCGCGCGAACGCGAGGAACCCGGGGAGCGTCGCCGGGAGCTCCGACAGGCGGACGAGCGCCATCGACCACGTGGGGAACAGCCGCCCTGACGGCCCCGCCGCGCGGACGCCATCGCGGAGCTCGCCGATCGGGCCGCGGGCCAGCACTTCAGGGTCGAAGTGCCGCTCGTCGGTGGCGATGTCGGCGTAGAGCGCCTCGACCGACTCCCGGTCGCCCTCGATCCACTGGACGAACTCGCCGGGCGCGCCCGGCACGACCGCGAGTTGTCCGTAGAGCAAGATCCCCGTGATGCCGATCTCGTGGTTTCGGGCCTCCGCTGTCTCGATGATGGCGTTCAAATCCGACGCCAGGAGGCCAGGGCGGGCGCGGGAGCGGTAGAGGAGTGCGTGCATGTGTGGCCAACGGGCTGAGCGGACGGGAAGTCCGTCCGGTGCCTCGAATCAGGTTTTCCCCCGTGACCGGCTCCCCGCGCGGACGGCCAGCAGCAGCGCGAGCGGGAGCGTGGCCGGGTGCAGCGGCTCCGGCCACACGGCCCAGACGACGACCGAGAGGAGCCCGACGACGGCCGCGGCGAGGGCGTACCGTCGCCAGAAGCGGGAGAGCTCCGCGCGAAGGAGGGGGACGGCGAACACGAGGTGCGTCGGCCAGAGCCACAGGAGCTCCACGTTCGCCTCGGTCACGTAGTGGTCCGTGGCGGTCCAGAGGAGGAGGAGGACCGTCCCGGCGAACCCGGCGGCGGCGAAGAGCCCCGCGTCGGCGACGCGCCCGAGGCGGCGGAGGCCGGTGGGCAGGCGCCGCCCGCCCAGGGCGCCCGCGAGCCCCGTCGCGAGGAGCCCCCACGCGAGCGCCGTCGTCCACGGGAAGGCCGGCGAGGGGAGCCCGGCGCCCTCGATCCAAAAGAGGGTGTCGCGCGAGGTCACGAGCGGCCGGCCCCGGACAGTCGCGCCGTCGAGCGCGTCCGCCAGCGCGAGCGGGAGGAAGACGGCCTCGCGCCGCGTCGGGACTTGGTCCATCGGGAGCCCGAGGCCGAGGGCCGTGCCGGCGTCGACCAGCGGGTCGCCCACCATGTACCGCCGGACGTCGTCGCGGAACGTCGACGTCGTGTCGATGGGAGGGAGGGCGACGCGCGGACGGCCCGTCTCGGCGAGCGCCGCGTCGATCACGTCGAGCAGGCGCGTCGAGCAGTTGTCGCGGAGGAAGTCGTAGCGGTAGTCCCGGTTCTCGGGCAGCGCGTTGACCTCGAGGAGGTCGTAGAGCGCGCGGACGGTCTCGGGTGGGAGGTCGAGCGTCTGCTCGACGATCGGGCGCCCCTGCGCGGCGTAGCGCCGGAGCTCGTACTCGAATGGCGCCGTGTCGAGGAGGTAGTTCAGCCGGCCGGACAGGAACCGGAGGACAAAGTGGGGCTGCGTCGCGTCGAACGTCCCGTAGTTGTAGGCCCGGTCGACACCCGAGGCCGGATCGGCGATGCGGATCGCGTTGTGGCCCCAGAGGCTGTAGACCGCGTCGCCCGGCAGCATCGTGAGAAGCGAGACGCGGGCCGAGTCGGACAGCCCGACCCCGCCCGCCACGGCGCCGGAGGGCGGGTCGATGGGCTGGGCGCGGGGAGGGACCGCCAGCGCGACGGCCGCGAGGGCGAGGAGGGGAACGACAAACGAGCGCATGGGGCGAACCTACCCCCGCGCTCGGCCCGCTAGGTCCGCTCGAACCGGAAGGCCTCGAGCGCCTCGGGGTCGTCGCGGAGCACCTCGACCACGCCGCCGCAGTCCCCGCACCGGAACGTGACCTCCGTCGGGCGCGCGTGGGTGCCGGTGAGGAAGCGGAGCCCCGAGAGCCCCGAGTAGGAGCGCTCCGGGGCCACGTGCGGGTGCGAGCGGTCGTGGCCGCACGCGCACGGCGCGTCGGTCGGCTCGGCGGCCTCGGGGCGGGGCGGCGCCGGGAGGCGCTCGGCGGCCGGCGGCCGGAGCCGCGGGCGGGACCGGACGTCGCGGGCGAGGGCCTGGGTGTGGGCCTCTTCCTCCGCCTCGTCGCGGGCGGACCGCCGCTCGACGGCCCGGTCGAGCGACCACGGGCCGCTCCCCCAGATTGTGAGCACCACGAGCAGCGCGAGCACGAGCGCCGAGAACGCGAACGCCGGGCTGAGAAGGCCGACCGACGGGAGGTGGACGAGGAACGCGGCGCCGGCGAGGATCGGGACCTGGATGAGGGCCGCCACGCGCGTCAGCATGCCGAGCGTCAGAAACAGCCCGCCCGCGAGGTGCGACAGCCCGACGTAGTGGACGAGCGCGAGAGTGGCGAACGGGCTCTCGGCGCCGCCGGGGAGCAGGCCCGTGTAGGCGGCGGGGTCGGCGAGGAACGTGAGGCCGCGAGCGAGCAGGCCGAGGCCGAGGTAGATCCGGACGAGGTCGAGGGCAACGGCGCGGTTCGCGTCGGCCCACTGGAGGAGGCGGAGCATGGGGCACGAGGCAAGTGGAATGAATGAAGGGGATGGGGCGGCGGTTCCGTTCCGCGCGCGCGGGCGCATGGGGGCTCCCTGAGGGCCACTACCTTTCGGGGTCGCCCCTCCGCCGGAGCTCGTTCCCCCGTGACTCGAACCGACAAGACCGCCCGCGTCCTCGACCGCCTCCGCGAGGCGATCCCCGCGCCCGAGACCGAGCTCCAGTACCGGTCCGAGTTCGAGCTCCTCGTCGCCGTCATCCTCTCGGCCCAGTGCACCGACGAGCGGGTCAACCTCGTCACGCCGGCCCTCTTCGAGGCCTACCCCGACCCCGCCGCGATGGCCGAGGCCGAGGCCGACGAGATCTTCCCCTACATCCGCTCGGTCACGTACCCCAACAACAAGGCGAAGGCGCTCGCCAAGACGGCCCGGATGCTCCGTGACGACTACGGCGGGGAGGTCCCGCGGGAGCACAAGGAGCTGACGAAGCTGGCCGGCGTCGGGCGCAAGACGGCGAACGTGGTCGTGGCCGTGGCGTTTGGCGAGGCCGCCATCGCCGTCGACACGCACGTCTTCCGCGTGGCCAACCGGATCGGGCTGGTACGCGACCAACCGACGCCGCTCGCGGTCGAAAAGGGCCTCCGCCGCGTGATCCCGAAGGGCGACTGGGGCGAGGCGCACCACCTCCTCATCCTCCACGGCCGCTACGTCTGCGAGGCCCGTGCCCCGAAGTGCGACCGGTGCCCGCTGACGGACCTCTGCGACTACTACGCCGCGCTCCAGAGGCTGCCCGACCCGATCCCCGGCCTCGACCCCAAACGGGGCCGCTACTACTCGAAGACGGCCGGGCGCTACTTCGACGAGCCGGCGAGCAAGACCGACCGCTACGGCACCGAGCAGATCGCCGACCCGTGGACGGGCTCGATGAACGTGTTCGACGCCCGGACCGGTCGGACGACCAAGAAGGTCAAGGACTACCGCGTCGGCTGAGCGGCCCCCGATCCCCCCATGTCACTCTTCTCCGACTTCAAGGCGTTCGCGCTGCGGGGCAACCTCGTTGACCTGGCCATCGGGTTCACCGTCGGCGCGGCGTTCACGACCGTCGCCCAGTCGCTCGTCAACGACCTCATCATGCCGCCGATCGGGCTCGTCCTCGGCGACACGGACTTTTCGGACCACTACCTCCTGCTCGCGGAGGGCGACGCGGCGCCGGCCCCCTACGCGACGCTCGAGGCGGCCGTCGAGGCGGGCGCGGTCACCCTCAACTACGGCGCGTTCCTGACCCACCTCCTGACGTTCCTCGTCGTGGCCGTCGCCGTGTTCGTCCTCGTCCGCGCTGTGAAGCGGGCGTCGGAGGAGATCCAGGACGAGTTCGGGCAGGCCGACGCGCCCGACCAGCCGGCGACGAAGAAGTGTGCCTACTGCCGCGAGACCGTCCCGTACGCCGCCAGCCGCTGCGCGCACTGCACGTCATTCCTCGGAACGGACGGCGGCCCGCTAACCCCGGATGCCGCCCTCACGCCGGGCTTGGCCGCCGCCTGACCGCGCCGCCCCCCGACCCGCCTCGGCGCCGCGGCGGCCGGGGCCGGAACGCGCGGCGGAGCTGAACGCGGGCCGGCCGATCCGCGTGCGACGGGCCGACGGCGGCCCCATCTTGCGCCTCACGCCTCACGCCTCACGCCTCACGCCTCACGCCTCACGCCTCACGCCCGTGCCCAAGCACCACCTCCTCCTCATCCTCGACGGCTACGGCATCGCCGACGACCCGTCGGTCTCCGCCATCGATGCGGCCGAGAAGCCGTTCCTCGACGCGTTCTTCGCCGCGACGCCGGGCTCGACGCTCGAGGCCTCCGGCCGCGCCGTCGGCCTGCCGACGGGGCAGATGGGGAACTCCGAGGTCGGCCACCTCAACCTCGGCGCCGGGCGCGTCGTCGACCAGGACATCACGCGGATCGACAAGGCCATCGAGGAGGGGACGCTGGCCGAGAACGCCGCCCTCCGGGCCGCCGTCCAGCACGCGCAGGCGAACGGGTCGACGCTCCACCTCATGGGCCTCGTCTCGACCGGCGGCGTCCACTCGCATCTCGACCACCTCGCGGCGCTCCTCACGTTGGCGGCGCACGAGGGGCTCGACCGCGTCGTCGTCCACGCGTTCACCGACGGGCGCGACACGGGGCCGGAGGCCGGGGCCGGCTACGTCCGCGACGTGCAGGCGGCCATCGACGCGGCCGGCGTCGGCGTGGTCGGGTCGGTCGTCGGTCGGTACTGGGCGATGGACCGCGACCACCGCTGGGAGCGCACCGAGAAGGCGTACCGGCTCCTCACCGAGGGCATGGGGGCGAGCTACTCCGACCCGGCCGCCTACCTCGAGCAGAGCTACGCGGATGGGACGACCGACGAGTTCGTCGAGCCCGGCGTCCTCGGCGACGGAGCCGGCACGCGCATCTCGGATGGTGACGCCGTCGTGTTCTTCAACTTCCGCTCCGACCGGGGCCGCCAGCTCACGCACGCCTTCACGGACGCGTCGTTCGACGGCTTCGACCGCGGCCCGCGCCTCGACCTCCACTACGTCACGATGACGCCGTACAGCGCGGCGTTCGACGTGCCGGTCGTGTTCGAGAAGGCCGACCTCGGCGACACGTTGGGGGAAGTCGTGTCGGAGGCCGGGCTCACGCAACTCCGCGCGGCCGAGACCGAGAAGTACCCGCACGTCACGTTCTTCTTCAACGGCGGCCGGGAAGTCCAGTACGACGGCGAGTCACGCATCCTCGTCCCCAGCCCGAAGGTGGCGACCTACGACCTCCAGCCCGAGATGAGCGCGCCGGAGCTGGCCCGGCGCGTGGCGGCGGCGATCCGCGAGGACGCGCCGAACCTCGTGATCCTCAACTTCGCCAACCCCGACATGGTCGGGCACACGGGCGTGTTCGAGGCGGCCGTCCGGGCGGTCGAGGCCGTCGACGAGGCGGCCCGCGTCGTGGTCGAGGCGGCCCGGGAGCAGGGCTACTCCATCGAGGTCATCGCTGACCACGGCAACGCCGACCGGATGCGGAACCCCGACGGCTCGCCGCACACGGCCCACACGACGGTCCCCGTCCCGCACCACGTCGAGGCGCCCGGGTTCAGCGGCCCCGTCCGCCCCGGCACGCTCGGCGACGTGGCCCCGACGGTGCTCGCGCTCCTCGGCCTCGACGCGCCCGCCGCCATGACCGGCTCGCCCCTCGTGGACGTCACTCTGTAGCGAATTGGGCGTAGTGCACGGGGCTCGTCCCGACGCTCCCCTCTCCTGCCCCCGTCATGGACCTCATCGCCCAGTACGAGATCCCGTTCCTCCACCCGCTGGTGGTCCACTTCCCGCTCGTGCTGATCTTGCTGGGGGCCGGTGCGGCGGGGGGGTACCT
>JAAXJP010000671.1 GCA_012269805.1 Rubrivirga sp. | reverse complement strand
CCTGGTTCTCCCGCCGGACGGCGCCCACGTCGGTCCGCGCCCCGGCGGCGAGGCGGAGCGTCTGGGCGGCGACGGGCGAGGCGGTCGAGGAGCGAGGGGTGGGATCCACGGTGGTGGCGGTCGTGGGGGGCTAGTCAGCGGCGGGCTCGGACTGGGCGCGCTCGCGGTCGACGGCGCGCGTGCCGAGGCGGGCGG
Organism: Rubrivirga sp.; assembly: GCA_012269805.1. Taxonomy (GTDB): domain Bacteria; phylum Bacteroidota; class Rhodothermia; order Rhodothermales; family Rubricoccaceae; genus Rubrivirga. Next base: position 2,007 of record JAAXJP010000671.1, on the reverse strand, counting down.
CCCGGCCGGACGCCGGCGCCGCCTCGGTGCGGATGCCGCCGCGCCCGCCGGCGAGGGCGACCTGCACCGGCGGGTCCATGTCGATCCCGAACATCCGCGGGTTCTGCCCGATCACGGCCGCCGCGAAGATGTTCATGACGTAGTCCTTCGTCTCGTGCGGCATCACGCCGCGGTACGTCGTCAGGAACTTCCAGTAGGTCCGGCTCTCGGGGGTGTTGCGGATGCCGGCCCCCGAGAGCTCGCGCGCGATGGCGTCCATGTTGCGCCGGACGCGGCCCTCGCCCCAGTTGTAGCTCGCGCAGACGAGGAGCCCGCTGGCCTGCGCGAGGTGCGTGTAGATGTCGTGGAGGTAGCGCCCGGCGGCGTCGGCGGCCTGCCCGAAGTCGTGGCGCTCGTCGAGCGGGTCGTACTGGTTCGTCTCGACGAGCGGACCCGGCTCGAGCCCGTAGCGCCGGCCCGTCTCGGGGATAAACTGCCAGGCGCCCTTCGCGTGGCCGTAGCGCGTCCACGGCCCAACCGCGCGCGTGTCGAAGTTGCTCTCCTGGAGCGCGAGGTAGAAAAACTCCGTCGGCATCCCGTTGCGGCGGAGCGCGTTGACGGCCTGCACGTCGAACCCGTTGACCTGCGCGTGGCGAACGGCCTGCTGGAACCGCCCGCTCCGCCGCCACTTGTTGACGTACACCTTGATCTCGTCGACGAACTCGTCCGGGATCGTGATCTCGCTCTCGCCGAAGTTGCGCGCGACGCGGTAGATGGCCTCCTCCTCCGACGAGAGCCCGTCGTAGACGCCGAGGGTGCGGACAAACCGGTCGTAGCGGGCGGCCGTCCGCTGGCGGGCCGCGCGGGCGCGCTCGAGGTCGACCGAGAGGCTGTCGGCGGCGCCCGGGTTCTCCTCGATCTGGCGCTCCAGCGACGCGACCTGCTCGGCCACGTCGATCTCGAAGGTCTTGAGCTCGTAGAACAGCTGCTCCGCCTCGGCCCGGTACTGGGCCCGCTGGTACTGGAGGTAGCCGGCGTAGCCGAGCGCGATGACGCTCACGCCAAGCGCCGCGAGGATCAACGTTTTGTACTTGGAGCGCTCTTTGGTGTGGACCTCCTCCTGCGCCTGCTTGAGGTCCTCGTAGGCCTGGCGGATAAAGCGCGTCCGCTCGCCGACGGACTCGTCGTCCTCGTCGCCCCGGAAGTAGCGGTCGACGACGGCGTCGTACGAGATCTCTCCGTCGCCGCCCGCGGGGGGCGCGCCGGTGGGCGGCTCGGACGCAGGCGGCCTGGCCTCGGCGCCGAGGCGGGGCGTGTCGGGCTCGGGGGGCGACCCGGCGCCTGGGGGGGCAGAGCGCTCCGGGAGGCCGTGCGCGGTGTCGCCGTAGTCGGGCTCGACCGGGCGGAACGGATCAGGAACGCCCCCCTCCGCCTGAGCCTCGTCGGCCACGGGCGGGGCGTCCCCGTGACGGGCGAGCTCGGCGTCGGCGGCCAGCGTGAACCGGAGGATGGGACCGCCCTCTCCCACCTGAACCACCTGCGGGCCGTCGACCCAGACGCGCTCGACGCGCGCGCCGTCGACGAGCGTGCCGTTGGCGCTGCCGAGGTCCGTGACCCACCAGCCGCCCTCGGCCGGCGCGACCTCGAGGTGGCGCCGGCTCACCCGGGCCTCGTCGAGCGTCACGTCGCAGTCCTCCCGCCCGACCGTGAACGGACGGTCGAACGTCCACGCCTCGCCGTCCGCCTCGACGCGGAGCGGGGGCGGGGCGACGGAAGGTCCGGGCGGCTCAGGCGGCATCCCCGGGCTCCGCTGACTGCGTCGGCCTAGCGGCTGGCGTCGCCGTCGGCACCTCCACCCCGAACACGATCCCGACTGGGTGCGGCAGGGCCGTGCGCGGCGGCCGGAGGCGAACACCGTAGGTCCGCGACGCCTCGGTGTCGTGCTCGTCGAGGTACTGGACCGTCACCGCGTCGTCGTCGCCGGGCCCGTGGTCGCGGCGGGGGGCGGGGCGGGAACGCCGGGCGGTG
>JAAXJP010000342.1 GCA_012269805.1 Rubrivirga sp. | reverse complement strand
CAACTTCCCGCCCCCTCCCGACCGACCGCCCGTGCCCGACGCCCCCCGCCTCAAAAAGGAGCTCACGCTGTTCGACGTGTACGCGATCAGCACGGGGGCCATGTTCAGCTCCGGGTTCTTCCTGCTCCCCGGGCTCGCCACGGCCCAGGCCGGCCCGGCGACGGTCCTGGCGTACTTCCTGGCCGGCGTGCTCATCCTCCCGGCCATGTTCTCGGCCGCCGAGCTCTCGACGGCCATGCCGAAGGCCGGCGGCGCGTACTACTTCCTCGACCGGAGCCTCGGGCCGCTCGCCGGCACGGTCGGCGGGATCGGGACGTGGCTGGCCCTCGTGCTCAAGAGCGCGTTCGCCCTCATCGGGATGGGGGCCTACCTCGTGTTCTTCGTCGACGTGCCGATCAAGCCCCTCGCGGTGGCGCTGACGGTCGCGTTCGCGGTCCTCAACGTGGTCGGGGCGAAGGAGACGAGCGGGCTCCAGCGCGTGCTCGTGACGGTCTTGGTGGGCGTGCTGGTGTTCTTTGTGGCCCAGGGGCTGTTCGCGGTCGGGTCGCTGGGGACGGAGAACCTCGAGCGCCAGTTCACGCCGTTCCTCCCGTTCGGGACCGAGGGGCTCCTCTCGACGATCGGCCTCGTGTTCGTGTCGTACGCCGGGCTCACGAAGGTGGCCTCCGTCGCCGAGGAGGTCCAGAACCCGGACCGGAACCTCCCGCTCGGGATGGTCCTCTCGCTGGCGACGGCCACGCTGATCTACTGCGTCGGCGTGTTCATCATGATCGCGGTCCTCGACCCGCAGGAGCTCCGCAGCGACCTGACGCCCGTCGCCACGGCCGCCGAGGCCTTTTTCACCTGGCTCCCCGAGCCGTGGGGGCTCTTGCTGATCGTCGCCGCCGCGATCGCCGCGTTCGCCTCGACCGGCAACGCGGGCATCCTCTCCGCCAGCCGCTACCCGCTCGCGATGGCCCGCGACGGGCTCGTGACCGAAAAGCTGGGGCGGATCGGCCGGTTCGGGACGCCGGTCCCGGCCGTCGTCGTGACGTCGATCCTGATGATCGGGGTGATCGTGGCGCTCGACGTCGAGGGCATCGCGAAGCTGGCGAGCGCGTTCCAGCTGCTGCTGTTCGGGCTCATCAACGTGGCCGTGATCGTGATGCGCGAGAGCCGGATCCCGGGCTACGTGCCGGGCTACCGGAGCCCGCTCTACCCGTGGGTCCAGATCGTCGGCGTCGTGACGCCCGTGTTCCTCATCGCCGAGCTCGGCGGGCTCGCCATCGGGCTCTCGCTGGCGATGATCGCGGGCGGCGTGGCGTGGTACGTCTACTACGTCAAGGACAACCCGGTCGTCGAGCGCGAGGGGGCCATCTACCACCTGTTCGCGCGACTCGGGCGGCGCCAGTACGCCGGGCTCGACACGGAGCTCCGGACGATCCTCAAGGACAAGGGGCTGGCCGACGAGACGCCGTTCGAGCGGCTCGTGACGGAGGCCGCCGTGCTCGACGTCGAGGGCGTCCGGTCGTTCGACGCCGTCGCCTACGTCGCCGCGGAGCGCCTGTCGGACCAGGCCGGCCTCGACGCCGACATCCTCACCGAGGGGTTCCTCGCCGGCTCGCGCACGGGCGCGACGCCGGTCACGAAGGGCGTCGCGCTGCCCCACCTCCGGCGCCCCGAGGTCACGCGCCCCGCGCTCGTCATGGTGAGGGCCCGGGACGGCCTCGACGTCCCCGTCGACACGGTCGGCGACGAGACGCCCGACGAGGTCCGCCGCGTGGAGGCCGCGTTCTTCTTGCTCAGCCCCGAGGAGCCGCCGGGCCGGCACCTCCGGACGCTCGCGGCGATCGCGGGGCGGATCGACGAGGACCCGTTCCTCGACGAGTGGCGGGCGGCCCCGACCGAGCAGGGCCTCAAGGAGGTGCTGCTCAAGAACGACCGGTTCCTCGCGCTCACGCTCGACGCCGACGGCCCGACGGCCGCGCTCGTGGGCCGTGCGCTCAAGGACCTCCGACTCCCGTCGGGCACGCTCGTCGCGCTCGTCCACCGGGACGGCGACATCGCGGTGCCCAGCGGGTCGACGGTCCTCCACGACGGCGACCGCATCACGGTCCTCGGCGACCCCGACGGCATCCGGCTGCTCGCCGACGCGTACCGCGAGTAGGCGAGCGCCTGTCGGACCAGGCCGGCCTCGACGCCGACATCCTCACCGAGGGGTTCC
>JAAXJP010000693.1 GCA_012269805.1 Rubrivirga sp. | reverse complement strand
CGCCCGAGGCGTCGATGGCCCCCGAGGTGCGGGCGTCGCGCGCGCCGCAGGCGCACGCGTCGCCCTGGCGGACCGCGTCGACCCGGTCTGGGGCGTCGGGCGGCAGCGGCGACGGAGGGGGTGTGTCTGGAGTCGAGACACGCGACCGAACGGATCGTTGCTCGCCACTCGTGCTTTTTCTCCACCGTTCCTCCACAGGCCCCCTCGAGCGCCCGACTCCCACCGCCTCGGCGACCGAGGCGAGGCCACGAGTGGCTCCCCACTGAGTCGGAGCGGCGGTCGGCAGCGGACCGCGGAGGGCGTTTTCGCCGCTCCTTGGAGGGACCGGAGACCCCCCGCGGTTAGCTTCCCCGCCCGAGACGCGCCGGAGAGGCCGGCGCGCAGAGTCCCCCCCATCGAGCCGAGATGTCCACGCCCCGCCTCGTCCTCCTCACGTTCGCCGCCGCGGTCCTCGCCGGGTGCGGCGGATCCCGCCCGTCGACCGGGCCGGCCCCGCTGGGCCCCGACGGGACGCCCATCGTCGCCACCTGGAGCGCCGACACGCTCACGCTCGCGGCCTTCGACGCGGCCTACGCCGCCACCGACGGCGCCGTCGTCGATACGACGGAGACGCCGCTCGAGCGCCGCCGCGACTTTCTCGAGCGCTACGTCAACTTCCAGCTCAAGGTCCTCGCCGCCCGCCAGGCCGGCTACGCCGACGACTCGTCGTACGTCGCCGAGGTGGCCGAGTACCGCGACCAGCTCGCCGGGCCGTACTTCACCGACCGCCAGATCCTCGACGCCATCATCGAGGACCTCTACGCGAAGCAGGCCGAGCAGGTCGACGTCTCGCACATCCTGTTCCTGCTGAGCCCGGCCGAGCGCGACACGGCCGCCGTCTACGCCCGCGCCAGCGCCCTCCGCGACTCCATCGAGGCCGGCCTCATCTCGTTCGGCGACGCCGCCGCGCAGTACTCCGAGGACCCCTCGGCCGAGTCGAACCGCGGCGACATCGGGTGGATCACGGGCGGCCGGACCGTCCTCGCCTTCGAGGACGCCGCCTACGACACCCCCGTCGGCGAGGTCTCCGAGCCGGTCCGGACCCGGTTCGGCGTCCACCTCGTCCACCCGACGGCGCGCGAGGCGAACCGGCCGGAGATCCGCGCGAGCCACATCCTCGTCCGGACCTCGGACGAGGTCTCGGTCGACTCGGCGCGCGGCGTGATCGAGTCGCTCCGCCAGCGCGTCCTCGCCGGTGAGGACTTCGCCGACCTGGCACGGGAGTACTCGGAAGACCCCGGCTCGGGCGCGCGCGGGGGCGACCTCGGCATGTTCGGCCGCGGCCGGATGGTGCCGCCCTTCGAGGAGGCCGCCTTCGCGCTCCAGAACGTGGGCGACCTCTCGGAGCCGGTCGAGTCGCGGTTCGGCGTCCACCTGATCCAGCTCACGGAGGTCGCCGCGCGGCCGACGTTCGAGGAGGCGTACCCGGAGCTCCGGTCCCTCGCGCTCCGGCTTCCGCGCTCGGCCGTCCGCCGGCAGGCCGTGGGCCGGGAGTACATCGAGGAGGTCGGCGGGAGCTACGACGAGGCGCTCGTGCGCGAGGCCGTCGCGCAGGTCCCGTCGGACTCGCTGGCCGCGTTCGTCCGCGCCGAGGGCTTCGGCGACTACAACGACCGGACGTTCGCGACGATCGCCGACTCGACCTACCAGTTCGCGGACCTCGTCCCGGTCGTCGCCCGCCAGCGGTTCGGACCGCACCCGGCCGGCGAGGTCATCGAGACGTTCCGGGCGTACGTCGACGAACAGGCCGTCGCGATGGCCGTCTCGCGCCTCGAGGACCGCGACCCCGAGTTCGCCCGCGTCTTCCGGAGCTACGCCGACGGCGTCCTCCTCTTCCGGATCGCCGAGGACAGCGTCTGGACGCCGGCCAAGGAGGACACCGAGGGCCTCCGGGCCTACTTCGACGCGCGCCCGGGCGAGTTCCGCTGGCCCGAGCGTCGCCGGGCGTTCGCCTTCCGCGCCGCCTCCGACTCGCTCCTCCGGGCCGTCGCCGCCGACCTCGACGCGGGCATGGAGCCCCTCGCGGCGTTCCAGGCCCGCCAGGCCGAGATCGACGCCAACCGGATCCGCCTCGACACCGTCTTCGTGGCCGACTCGACGGGCTCGACGCTCGACGCCGTGCTCAGCCTCCAGGTCGGCGACCGGAGCGAGGTCGCGCTCGAGCGCGCCC
>JAAXJP010000607.1 GCA_012269805.1 Rubrivirga sp. | reverse complement strand
TCCTCCTCAAGCGGATGGCCGAGGCCGGGGCCGACGTCATGCTCTTCGGCCACACCCACAAGCCCTACCACAAGGCGCTTCCAGCGGAGACCGAGGCGGGCGAGACCGTCTACCGTCACGCGGTCAACACGGGCTCCGTCGGCAAGCCGAAGGACGGGGACCCCCGGGCGTGCTACGTGCTCCTGACCGTCGACCCCGAGCAGCCGACGTCGGACCCGGCGTACTGCCAGGTCGAGTTCGTCCGGGTCGAGTACGACGTCGAGGAGGCCGCTCGGGCCGTCGAGGCCAGCCCGCTCCCCGACGCCTTCGCCCGGATGCTCCGCGACGCGCACTGACCCCGTCGCCCCGTGCGTACGCCGCTCTTCTACGTCGTCGCCGCCCTCTGCGAGATCGCCGGCTGCTTCGCCTTCTGGGCGTGGTGGCGGCTCGGGCGGCCCGCCCTCTGGCTCGCCCCGGGGCTCGCGGCCCTCGCCCTCTTCGCGTGGGCCCTCGCCCAGGTCGAGAGCGCCGAGGCGGGCCGGGCCTTCGCCGCGTACGGCGGCGTCTACATCGCGGCCTCCCTCGGGTGGCTCTGGGCCGTCGAGGGCGTCCGACCGGACCGGTGGGACGCGCTGGGGGCGGGGCTCTGCCTCCTCGGCGCGGCCGTGATCCTCCTCGCGCCCCGCCCCCCGGGTCCGTAAGCGCGGACCGCGGCGCCGACGCGCGGCGCCGACGCGCGGAGCCGGACGCCACGGCCCGACGGCGAGGTCCGCCCCGGTAGGCCAGCCGGATCGGGAGCCGGGCGCATGGGGTGAACTCCCCGCGTGTGAAGGTCCCTGCACTAAGGTTCAGGGCCTACCCTGACGTCGCCCCCCTCTCCCATGGCCCTCACCCGCTCCGCCCTCGCCCGCGCCGCCGACGTCGCCCCGTCGGCCGTCCGCTACTACGAGCGGGCCGGGGTCCTCCCCGAGCCCGCCCGGACGGCCAAGGGGTACCGGGTCTACGGGCCCGCCGACGTCGAGCGGCTCCGGTTCGTCCGGCGCGCCCAGGAGCTCGGGTTCTCGCTCGGCGAGATCACGGGGCTCCTCGCGCTCGCGGTCTCCGAGGACGACCCGTGCGACGACGTCCGGACCCGGGCCGAGGCCCACCGGGCCGACGTCGCCGACAAGATCCGCGCCCTCGAGCGGATCCGCGACACCCTCGACGGGCTCGTCGCGGCGTGCCGCGACCACGCCCCGACCGACCCCTGCCCCATCCTCGACGCCCTCCGCCACGATGACGACACCGCCTCCTGACCCCGCCGCCGACCGGGGCACACGCGACCGGGGTGCCCGCTGGGGCGTGGCCGCCGCGATCGGCGCGGCCGTCGCCGCGAGCGCCTGCTGTACCGTCCCGCTCCTCCTCGTGTCCCTCGGCGTCGGCGGCGCGTGGGTCGGCTCGCTCACCGCCTTCGAGCCCTACCGGCCGCTCTTCATCGCCGTCGCCATGGGCGCGCTGGGCTTCGTGGCTTGGCGCGAGTGGCGTGCCTCCCGACTCACGGGTACCGACTGCGACTGCGAGGAGGATGCCGTTCAGCCTCGCACGCGCCGCGTCATCCTCGGCGTGGGCGCGCTCGCGGCCGTGCTCCTCCTTGCCTCGCCGTGGCTCGTCCGCGCGGCGAGCGGCCCGCCGGCCTCGACCGTGCTCTCCGCGGACGCTCCGCTCGCGACGGCCCGCGTCACGCTCGCCGTCGAGGGCATGTCGTGCGCCTCGTGCGACGTGACCGTGGAGCGGGCGCTCCTGAGCGTCGACGGCGTCGACGCGGCCGAGGTCTCGTTCGAGCCGCCCCGCGCCGTCGTCTCGTTCGACCCCACCCGGGCCACGGTCGCCGACCTCATGGAGGCCACGGCGGCCGCGGGCTACCCCACGACGCCCGCTACCGATGCCTGACGCGCCGACGCCCGGGACCCTGACCCTCACCGTCGGCGGGATGACCTGCGCCGGGTGCGCCCGCCACGTCACCGAGGCGCTCGAGGCGGTCCCCGGCGTGGCCTCGGCCGACGTCCCCGGCTGGGAGTCCGGCCGGGCCGCCGTCGCGCTCGACGCGGACGCCCCGGCCGACCCCGCCGACCTCGTGGCCGCCGTCCAGACCGCGGGCTACCGGGCCGCCGTCGACGGCGAGACCCCGCCCGAACCTCCCACGGATGGCCCGGCGTCGGGCTACGGCGCCCCGGCCGGCGCGCCCCCCGCACCGT
>JAAXJP010000305.1 GCA_012269805.1 Rubrivirga sp. | reverse complement strand
ACCGACGAGTGGACGCCGTCGTGGACCGTCGCGGACCTCCTCGACCGCCAACTCCCCAGGGTCTTGCGGGACGGCGGCGTCACCGACTCCCACGCGCTGGCGGACGCCGACGACGAGCAGGCCGAGCCGCTCAGCGGGTACTACCCGTACCTCGCGACCGCCCCCGTGCTCGTCGACGACTCGTTCCTCGCCGGGCTCGGCGGCCTCCGGTCCGGTCGGCTCATGGTGGGCCTCCCTAGCGGCGCGGGCCTCTTCTCGCGGCTCGCCGCCGTCGAGGTCCTCGGCCCCGACGGGCCGCTGTCTGAGTTGCCGGAGCCCGCTGCGGCCCAGTTCCCCGACCGCTTCCGGGGCGCGTGGTACCGGCTCCCCGAGGCCCCGCCCGTGGCCGACCCGGCGTCCATGTACCGTTGGGTCCTCGACGCGCTCCGCAGGGAGGGCACGGACCTCATGTCGACGGACCGGAAGAAGGTCGCGCAGGGGCAGGTGTTCGACGTGATGGGTCTCGTGTTCCCCGAGGAGCACGCGCCGGGGCAGTACGGACTCGGCCTCGCGTTCGTGGTCCGGGTCCAGGGACGCCCGCAGCGGGCGCCGCGGGGCGAGTCCGTCCCGGCCCCGGTCCAGACGTACGTCGCGAAGGCCGCCCGGATCAGCCGGGACGCCTACGCCAAACGCGCGCCGCTCCTCCGCCCGTTGCACGAGAAGACGGTCCTCGTCGTCGGCCTCGGCACCGTCGGCGCCCCCGTCGTCCTCCACCTCGGCCGCGCGGGCGTAGGCCGGCTCCGCCTCGCCGACTTCGACGTGGTCGAGGCCCCGACGACCGTCCGCTGGCCCATCGGGCTCTGGGCCGTCGGCGCGCACAAGGTCCAGGCCCTCCGGCAGTTCGTCGAGCAGAACTATCCGCTCTGCTCGGTCGACGTCGACCTCCTCTACGGCAAGCCGATCGGGCGGGTCCGGCCCGACGGCCTCCCCCTCGAACAAGACGACCTCGACCGGCTCTTCGACGGGGTCGACCTCGTCGTCGACGCCACGGCCGAGGGGGGCGTGACCCACATCCTGTCCGTGATGGCGCGGGAGCGCGGCGTCCCGCTCGTGGCCCCCTACGCCACGCGGGGCGCGTGGGGGGGCGTGGTCGTCCGGGAGGTCCCGGGCCAAACGGACGGGTGCTGGATGTGCTTCAAGCACTCCCAGTTCGGGGGGACGCTCCCCATGCCCCCCGAGGACGAGTCGGGCGGCGTCCAGCCGCTCGGGTGCATGGACCCGACGTTCACGGGCGCCGGGTTCGACCTCGCCCCGGTCTCAGCCGAGGCGGCGCGGATGGCCGTGGCCACGCTCTGCCAGGGCCACGAGGGGGCCTACCCCGACCTCCCGTACGACGTCGGCGTGCTCGGGCTCGTTGACGCAGACGGGGTCCCGACCGCGCCAACGTGGACGGGGCGCCCCCTCGACCGTCACCCCGACTGCCCGTACTGCGTCGCGGCCGAGGACGAGCGCCGTCTAGCCGCGTGACCCCGAGGGTCTGGATCGACCCGTCGGCCCTCGACGACATCCTCGTCGAGACGGTCCGGACGGCCCCGAACGAGACGGGCGGCGTCCTCGTCGGCTACGGCGACGTTGGAGGAGGCTTCGTCGTTACGGCTGCCGTCGGGCCGGGTCCCAACGCGGTCCACGAACCGTACCGGTTCGTCCCGGACCACGAGTGCCACGAGCGCGAGGTGGCCCGGCACTACCACGCGAGCGGGCGCACCGAGACCTACCTGGGCGACTGGCACTCGCACCCGACGGCCGCCGCGTACCTCAGCCCCCGCGACCGAAAGACGCTCCGGGGCATCGCCCGCGAGCGGGACGCCCGGGCGCCGACCCCGCTCATGATGGTCGTCGGCGGGAAGCCGGAAGGCATCGGCGTGTGGGTCCTCCGACCCCACACGCTCCCGTGGTTCCGGCGCCCCGTCCCATGCCGCCTGGCCCACTACGACGACGAGGACTAATCCGCTACGCCACGAACACCCCGTCCTCGGCCCGCACCAGCCCGAGCTCCGCCAGCGTCTCTAGCACCGGCGCCACCGTCTTCGGCCCGGCCCCCCGGAACCGCGTGGCCACGCCCTCGGCGTCGGCCGACCCCAGCGCAGCCACCGCCTGGCGGACGGCCACCGTCTGCGCCGCCATCCCCGACGGCCACGGACGCGGCTCGGCCGCCTCGGGCTCCGGGGCCGCCGTCGCGG
>JAAXJP010000547.1 GCA_012269805.1 Rubrivirga sp. | reverse complement strand
CCCCCGACGCCCCGCCCGACGCATACGGCGAGGCTGAGGCCCACCTCGAGGCCGGCACCGACGCCGACCTCCGCGCGGCCGTCCGGCTCTACCGCCAGGCCATCGCCCAGGACTCCGCCTTCGCCCCCGCCTACCTCGGGCTCGGGCGGGCCTACGACGACGGCGTGTGGAACCACGACTGGGACCGGGCCCTGCTCGACTCGGTCTACTGGGCCGGATGGCAGGCCGTCCACCACGACCCCCACTTCACTGACGCCTACGAGTGGCTCGCGTTCGTCTACCGGTCCGAGATCAACCACTCCATGACCCGCCAGCTCCTCGCGAGCGGCGTGACCCACAACCCCGACGCCCCGACGCTCCTCACGCTCCTCGGCCGCAACTACTTCGACACCGGCGACTGCGGGATGGCCCGGCCGTTCCTCGAGCGCGCCCTTGAACTCGGTCCAGTGCCGCTCACGTACCGCTACCTCGGGTGGTGCCACTTCTACCTCCGCCAGCCCGAGCCCCAGGAGGAGTACTTCCGCCAGTACATCGAGCTGGAGCCGACCAACGACCAGGGGCTCGGCGGCTACGTCTGGGCGTACACCCTCCAGGGGCGGCACGACGAGGCCATCGCCGTGGCCCAAGACATCCTCGACCGGAACGAGGGGCACCCCCGGTACCACCGGAACCTGCTCACGAACCTCGCCGAGGCCCACCTCTTCGCCGGCCGCGACGCCGAGGCCCAGCGGCTCTACGAGGAGGTCCTCGCCAACGTCGACGTGGGGATCAACCAGTTCGCCGCCCGCACCGCGACGACGACGCTCGGCCACCTCTACTGGCAGGCCGGCCGCCGCGACGAGGCCCGGGCGCTCCTCCAGCGCTCTCTCGACCACGAGCGCGCCAACATCGCGAAGGTCGCTGCCGACACCGGCATCGAAATCCCGGAGCGGTGGGAGTTCGCCTACGGGATCGCCTCGGCGCACGCGGCGCAGGAGGCGTTCGGCGAGGCCTACCGCTGGCTGTTCCGGGCCGTGATGGCGGGCTACCCCGGCCACATGGCGTTCACCGACCCCGTCATGGCCGGGATGTACGACGACCCCGCCTACCGCCTCCTCATGCGCCGGGCCCAGATGCGGATCGAGAGCACCTGGGCCGCGGCCGAGGGCCTCACGCCCGCCGACCTCCGCGACTAGCCCATGTTCGTCGAGGCCCTCGGCACGCACGTCCACGCCGCCGACTTCGGCGCGGGCGACCGGACGGTCGTCGGGCTGACCGGCGCGTTCGGGACGTGGGAGATCTGGCAGCCCCCGTTCGAGCGGCTCAGCCGGCGCGCCCGGGTCGTGGCGTATGACCACCTCGGGGCCGGGGCCACGCACGCCCCGCCCGAGGCCGTCACGTTCGAGAACCTCGTGGCCCTCGTCCCGGCCGTCCTCGATGGCCTCGGCGTCGAGCGGTGCGTGCTCGCCGCCGACTCGGCCCAGGTCGCCGTCGCCGTCGAGGCCGCGGCCCGGTGGCCCGGCCGCGTCGAGGCGTTGGCGCTCGTGGCCGGCGGCGTGGCCCACCCACCGAGCCCGGTCGTCGCGGGGTTCGTCGCCGCGCTCCGGGCCGACGCCCCGGCCGCCGTCGGCGCGTTCGTGGACCTGTGCGTCCCCGAGCCCGACGCGGCCCACCTCCGGGCCTGGCTCCGGGCCATCGTCTTGCGGACGGGCGGCGAGCGGGCCGCCGCCCTCGTCGAGGCGTTCGTGGGCGTCGACGTGTCGAACCGGGTGCCGGGCCTGGCGATGCCGACTGCCGTGGTCTGCGGCACCGCGGACGCCCTCCCGGGCAGCTCGCTCGCCGAGATGCAAGCGCTGGCCGAGGCCTTCCCCGACGCCACGCTCGAGGTCCTCGACGGCGCCGGCCACGTCCCGACTCTGGCGCGGCCGGCCGCCGTCGCTGCGGTGCTCGAGCGGCTGCTCGACCGGTCGCGTCCGTGACCCCTCGTCCCCCCTTCCACACCACCCCCAGAGCCATGTCCAAAGTCGTCCGCTGCTCCGACCTCGGCTTCGACTGCCCCGCCGTCGTCCGCGCCGAGACCGAGGAGGCCGCTCTCCGCCAGGTCACCGAGCACGCCCGCGCCGCGCACGGGATGGAGACCGTCCCGCCCGCCGTCGTCGAGCGAGTCCGCACGGTAATGCGCGACGAGCCCGCCCGCTAGCCGCCGCGGCACTCGCACTTACAGGCAGGCGTCGGCGCTCCAG
>JAAXJP010000395.1 GCA_012269805.1 Rubrivirga sp. | reverse complement strand
CCCCACGACCGCCGCGCCACGCCTAGCTTCCCGGTTTCCCCCCAGCCCGTGCCGACGCCCAGCCGCTCCCGATCGTCCCGCAGTGCCCGACGCGGTGAGGCGCCCCGCAAGCCGACGTTCCGCGAGAACGTGTGGTACTGGGTCAAGGCCATCGCCGCGATCCTCATCCTCCGGGCGTTTATCGGCGAGCCGTACCGGATCCCGTCGGAGTCGATGGAGGACACGCTCCTCGTCGGCGACTTCCTCATCGTCTCCAAGCTCCACTGGGGGCCGCGGACGCCCGAGACGATCGGGATCCCGGTCACGCAGATCTACCTGCCGGGCCTCCGCTTCCCGCAGGTCCGGCTGCCCGGCTTTACCGAGCCCGAGCGGGGCGACGTCGCCGTGTTCAACTACCCGGCCTCGGTCGACGTCGAGCGGGGGACGATCCCGTCGACGACGCCCATCGAGCGGCGGGCGCCCTACATCAAGCGGCTCGTGGCGATGCCCGGCGACACCCTCGCCGTGTTCGACAAGGTCCTCCACGTCAACGGGACGCCGACCCCGCTGGCGCCGACCATGAAGCAGCGCTGGACGGCGGTCGCGCAGGGCGACGCCCGGCCCAACGTCCGCCAGCTGGAGGAGATGGGGATCGAGCTGCTCGTGGGGAGCGACCGGCAGGCGGAGGGCGGCGCGCGCGCGTTCGACGTGTTCGCGACGCCGCCCGAGGCGGAGGCCCTCGCGGCCGACCCGCTCGTGGCCCGCGTCGAGCCGTTCATCTTGCGCGAGGACGTCGTGGACCAGACCTACGGCGCCAACCCCGACCACGTGCCGCCCCGCGTCGTCCCGGCGGCCGGCATGACGATCCCGCTCGACGACGCGACGCTCCCGGTCTACGGCGAGGCCATCGCCCGCCACGAGGGCCGCCGCCTGGAGCGGGCCCCCGACGGCGGCGTCCTCCTCGACGGCGCCCCGGCCACGACGTACACGTTCACGCAGGACTACTACATGGCGATGGGCGACGCCCGCGACAACTCGGTCGACAGCCGGTACTGGGGCTTCGTGCCGCACTCGCACCTGATCGGGAAGGCCGTGTTCACGTTCCTCTCGTTCAAGGGCGAGGTCCCGTTCGTCCGGCCGACGCGCTTTTTCCGGCCGATCCCGTAGTGACGCCGCCGGACGACGCGCCCCGGACGCCCGAGGCGGACGGCCTCGGGGAGACGACCGGCACGCCCGGGCCGTTGGAGCGGCCGATGCCCGAGCCCGTCGCCACCGCCCCCGCCCCCGCGCCGTCGCGGACGAGCGCCGCCGCGCTCGGCTCGTGGGTCCGCGTCGTCGGCGGGGCGGTCCTGTTCGCGCTCGTCCTCCGTGTGCTCGGGTTCGCGGCCTACCGCATCCCGTCGACGTCGATGGAGGACACGCTCCTCGTGGGCGACTTCGTGCTGATCTCCAAGGTCCACTACGGCCCGCGCGTGCTCGGCGAGCGGCTCCCGGGCCTCGACGACCCCGACCGCGGCGACGTCGTGGTGTTCAACTACCCGCCGAGCCTCGACCCCGACGTCGAGCGGCGGACGCCCTACATCAAGCGGGTCGAGGGGCTCCCGGGCGACACGCTCTCGATCCGCGACAAGACGGTCTACGTGGGCGGCGAGGCCGTCCCGTCGCCGCGCCGTGGCCGGCGCCTCTGGGCCTTCGAGGGACGGATCCCGCCGGCCGATTCGCTCGAAGCGCTCGGGCTGGCGGGCCGCGTCCAGCGGGCGGGGCCGGGCCGCTGGGTGGCCTCGGCGACCGCGCGCCAGGCCGAGCGGCTCGGGTTCTCGGAGGGCGTCGAGGAACTCCGGCCCTACGTCCGCCCCGGCGGCGACGGGAGCGCGGCCTTCCCGGCGGCGAGCCGGTTCAGCCTCGACGAGTACGGCCCGATCGTGGTGCCGGCCGCCGGCCAGACCGTCCGCCTCGACGACGCCTCGTGGCCGGTCGTGCGGACGGTCATCGAGCGGTTCGAGGGCCACACCGTTGAGCGGACGGCGACGGGGTTTTTGGTGGACGGCCGCCCGGCGGAGACGTACACGTTCGGGCAGGACTACTACTTCGTCCTCGGAGACAGCCGCGACGACTCGGCCGACAGCCGGACGTGGGGGTTCGTCCCGTTCGACCACGTGATCGGGAAGGCCGTCGGGGTGTACTTCTCGTGGGACGACGAGGCGGGCCGCCCGCGCTGGGAGCGGATCGGGCGCGGGGTGGGGGAG
>JAAXJP010000189.1 GCA_012269805.1 Rubrivirga sp. | reverse complement strand
TCCTCCAGCAGAAGCGCCGCCTCGGCGACTCGTGCGACTGGCGCTACGAGCGGTTCACGATGGACGACGGCCTCAGCCGCGCCGTCCAGGACGTGTTCGTGACGCTGTACGAGCAGGGCCTCGTCTACCGCGGCGACTACCTCGTCAACTGGGACCCCGACAACCAGACGGTCATCTCGAACGAGGAGGTCGACAACGTCGAGCGGCCGGGGCACCTCTGGACGGTCCGCTACCCGGTCGTCGACGCCTCGGGGGAGGAGACGGGCGAGTCGATCCAGATCGCGACGACGCGGCCGGAGACGATCCCGGCCGACACCGCCATCGCCGTCCACCCCGACGACGAGCGGTACTACGATCTCGTGGGCAAGACCGTCAAGGTGCCGGCCGTGGGCCGGATCGTGCCCATCATCGCCGACGACTACGTCAAGCAAGACTTCGGCGCGGGCGCGCTGAAGGTCACGCCGGGCCACGACGAGAACGACTTCCAGATCGGCAAGCGGCACGACCTCGAGACGGTCTCGCTGATGAACCTCGACGGGACGCTTAACGAGGAGGGTGGGCCGTACGCCGGGCTCGACCGGTTCGAGGCCCGCGAGCGGATCGTCGAGGACCTCACCGAGGCCGGCCAACTCGTCAAAGTCGAGGACTACCCGCACACGGTCCCGATCTCGTCGCGCTCGAAGGCCGTCATCGAGCCGCTCCTCTCGCCACAGTGGTACGTGGCGATGGAGCCGCTGGCCGAGAAGGCCCTCGCGGTCGTCAACGACGGGACGATCACGTTCCACCCGAGCCGCTGGGCCAACGAGTACCGCCGCTGGCTGGAGGACATTCGGGACTGGCCGATCTCCCGCCAGCTGTGGTGGGGCCACCGGATCCCGGTGTGGTACCCCGTCGACCCCGAGACGGGCGAGCGGGACGAGGCCGCGTTCGTCGTCTCCGTCGACTCGCCAGGGGAGGGCTACGTGCAGGACGAGGACGTGCTCGACACGTGGTTCTCGTCGTGGCTGTGGCCGTTCGCCACGCTCGGCTGGCCGGCCCAGACCGACGCGCTCAAGGCGTTCTACCCCGGCTCCGTCCTCGTCTCGGGCTACGACATCCTCTTCTTCTGGATCGCCCGGATGATCATGGCCGGCACGCACTTCCTCGACGAGGTGCCGTACACGGACGTGTTCGTCACCGGCATGATCAAGGACAAGCAGGGCCGGTGGATGTCGAAGTCGCTCGGCAACGGGATCGACCCGCTCGACATGATCGAGCAGTACGGCGCCGACGCGGTCCGCTACACGCTCGGCGTGCTGTGCGCGCAGGGCCAGGACATCAAGCTCGACCCGGCCAAGTTCGAGGGCGGCCGGAACTTCGCCAACAAGCTCTGGAACGCGAGCCGCGTGTTCGGCCGCTTCGTCGAGCGTGACGACGAGGGCCGCCCGACCGAGGACCTCCGCCGCGAGCGGGGCTTCGACGAGCTCGAGCTGGCGGAGCGCTGGCTCCTGACGCGGCTCCACGACACGGTCGGGGCCGTGACCGAGGCGCTCAACGCCTACCGCATCTCGGAGGCCGCGCACCTCGCCTACGACTTCGTCTGGCGCGACTTCTGCGACTGGTACCTCGAGGTGTCGAAGGCCCCGTTCGGGGAGACGCCGAGCCGCGAGACGTTGGCGCTCTCGACCGAGGTGTTCGAGCAGATCCTCCAGTTGCTCCACCCCTTCATGCCGTTCGTGACGGAGGAGCTGTGGTGGACGCTCCGCCCGCGCGAGGCCGGCGACGCGCTCATCGCCGCGTCCTGGCCCACGCCTTCGACCGAGGAGACCGACGCCGAGGCGGCCCAGACCTTCGCGACGGTCCAGGACCTCGTGACGGCCGTCCGCCAGGTGCGGGCGCAGTACAACGTGCCGCCGTCGCAGGACGTCCGCGCCGTGATCGCGGCGGGCGACGCCGCCACGGCCGACGCCGTCGAGGGCGCCCGTGCCTACGTCGAGCGGCTGGCGGGGCTGTCAGAGCTCACGATCGGCGCCGACCTCGAGAAGCCGGCGGCCAGCGCGGCCGTCGTCGTCGGCGCGCACGTCGTGTACGTCCCGCTCGAGGGGATGATCGACCTCGACGTCGAGCGCGAGCGGCTCCAGAAGGAGATCGACTCGAAGCGCGGGTTCCTCGCGGGCGTCGAGAAAAAGCTCCAGAACGAGCAGTTCGTCAGCCGCGCGCCCGACGCCGTCGTCGCGAAGGAGCGGCAA
>JAAXJP010000636.1 GCA_012269805.1 Rubrivirga sp. | reverse complement strand
CCTCGGCGGCCGGCTGCTCCTCGGCGGCGTCGGGCGCCTCCTCGGCGACCGTCTCCTCCGTGGCGGCCTCAGCGGCGGCGTCGCCGCCCTCGGCCTCAGCCTCCTGCTGAGCCTCGGCCTGCTCGCCCGCGTCGGCGTCGGTCGGCTGCGCAGCGGCCTCCGTCTCCTCGGCGGCAGCCGGGGCGTCGGCGGCCTGCGTGAGCGCCTCGCTGTCGGCGGCGGCGGCGGCCGACTCCTCGCGGGCGGCCTCGGCCTCGGCGCGCGCGGCGGCCTCGGCCTCCTCGCGCTGGCGACGGAGCTCGGCCTCGCGCTCCTGGCGCTCCTTCTCGAGCTCGGCGGCCTTCTCCTGGGCGGCCTTCCGCTCGGCGGCGAGGGCCTCGGCGCGGCGCTCGGCGCGCGTCTTCTTGCCCTTGGCGGCGCCCTTCTCGGCCTGCCGCTCCTTGAAGTCCGCGACGGCGGCCTCGATCTCCTCGGCCTCCTTGCCCTGGCGCGTCAGCGCCCAGCGGAGGAGGATGCCCTCCTTCTGAAGCAGGTTGCGGACGGTGTGCGACGGCTGGGCGCCCTGGCCGAGCCAGTACACGATCCGCTCGACGTCGAACTTGACGGTGGACGGCTCGGCGACCGGCTCGTACCGGCCGAGGTCCTCGATAAAGCGGCCGTCGCGGGGCGAGCGGCTGTCGGTGGCGACGAGGCCGAACACGGGCAGCTTCTTGCGGCCCATGCGGCGGAAACGGAGCTTGACGGACATCTTTTCTGGGTGGGGTGATGCGGGGTACGTGACGCGTGAGGGTGCCGCGGCGAGTCACGCAGCACGCATCACGCAGCCGGCGGCTTACCGACCGGCGAGCAACTGTGTGGGGTCGACGGCGCGGCCCTTGCCCTGGAGCTTGGACATCGTCTTCATCATCTTCTTCATCTCCCGGAACTGCTTCAGGAGCGCGTTCACGTCCTGCACCTCGAGGCCGGAGCCCCGCGCGATGCGGCGGCGACGGGAGCCGTTGATGACTTGGGGGTTGGCCCGCTCCTCGGGCGTCATCGACTGGATGAGCGCCTCGATGTGGCGGAACGCGTCGTCGTCGACGTCGATCTGCTTGATGGCCTTGCCGACGCCCGGGATCATGCCCAGGAGGTCCTTCAAGGACCCCATGTTCTTGATCTTCTGGAGCTGGTCGTAGAAGTCCTGGAGGTCGAACTCCTGGGTCCGGAACTTCCGCTGGAGCTTCTCGGCCTCCTCCTGGTCGAACTGCTCCTGGGCCTTCTCCACGAACGAGACCACGTCGCCCATCCCGAGGATGCGCTGGGCCATCCGGTCGGGGTAGAACTCGGTGAGGGCGTCGAGCTTCTCGCCGGTCCCGGCGAACTTGATCGGCTTCTCGACGACGCTCCGGATCGAGAGCGCGGCGCCGCCGCGCGTGTCGCCGTCGAGCTTCGTGAGGACGACGCCGTCGATGTCGAGCCGGTCGTTGAAGGCCTTCGCCGTGTTGACGGCGTCCTGGCCCGTCATCGCGTCGACGACGAACAGGATCTCGTCGGGCTCGGTCGCCTTCTTGATCGCGACGACCTCGTCCATCATCGCCTCGTCGACGTGGAGCCGGCCGGCCGTGTCGATGATGACCGTGTCCCTCCCCATCCGGCGGCCCTCGGCGACGGCCTGCTCGGCGACGGCGACGGCGTCCTTCTCGGGCATCCCGTCGGCCCCGCGGATCGCGAAGACCGGGACGCCGACCTGCTCGGCCAGCGTCTCGAGTTGGTCGACGGCCGCCGGGCGGTACACGTCAGCCGCGGCGACCATCGGGCTCCGGCCCTTCGACTTGAGAAAGTGGGCCAGCTTGCCGACGAACGTGGTCTTGCCGGCCCCCTGGAGGCCGGCCACCAGGATCACCGTCGGCGGCCGCTTGGCCTGGTTGAGGTCCACGTGGACGTCGCCGAGGAGGTACACCAGCTCGTCGTAGACGTGCTTGATGAACTGCTGCCCCGGGTTGACGGCCTGGAGGACCTTCTCGTCGGTGACGTGGGCCTTCACCTTGTTGGTGAAGTCCTTCGCGACCTGGTAGTTGACGTCGGCGTCGAGGAGCGCGCGGCGGACCTCGCGCATCGTCTCG
Organism: Rubrivirga sp.; assembly: GCA_012269805.1. Taxonomy (GTDB): domain Bacteria; phylum Bacteroidota; class Rhodothermia; order Rhodothermales; family Rubricoccaceae; genus Rubrivirga. The sequence goes on along the minus strand of JAAXJP010000636.1, from coordinate 129 downwards.
GCGATGTTGAGGTCGTTGATGCGGCCCTCGCCCTTGACGTTCTTCAGGGCCGCGTCGAGTTTGTCGGAAAGCGTCTCGAACATGCTGTCTCCGGTAGGGACGGTGGGTGGACTGCGGCGCGGGGCGCGG
>JAAXJP010000220.1 GCA_012269805.1 Rubrivirga sp. | reverse complement strand
AAGCTGGTCGGCAGCTACCAGCGGTCGCTGGCCGTCAACCAAAACACGCGGATGCTCCAGGTCACGGGCAACGACGCCGTCGTCGCGCCGGGCTTCCAGTACGCGTTCGCGCTCCAGCCCGACCTCGCCAACACCTACACGCAGGACTCGAACCTCGCGTACCTCCTCTGGACGCACGCGGTCGGCCAGCAGTCGATCTACGAGGTCCAGGTCTCGCGCCTGTTCACGCGCCTCCGCGCCGACGCCAACGGGCGCGACTGGCGGCCCGAGAACGTCGACTCCGAGCTCGACCCGTTCTCGATCCCCGGCTTCCCGGGCGACATCTTCGGCGACCCGACGACCGTCCCGGCCGACACGGCGCTGTTCGTGCTCCCGGGCCCCGGCTTCGTCAACAACGGCGGCGTCGCGACCGACTGGCACGACCACTTCGCCGAGCAGCTCACGGCCCGCGCCGAGTTTACCCGGTTCACCCCGGACGAGTCGTACGAGTTCACGCTCGGCGCCGAGGGCACGCTCAACGACTACCAGTGGATCGACATCGCCCGGCCGTGGGTCGGCGCCCCGATCCAGCTCCCCGACGGGACGTTCACGCAGTCGAACCGGCTCGGCCAGTCGTCGGACATCTGGCGGGTCAAGCCGCGGCGGGCGGCGTTCTACACGACCCACCGGTTCCGCTACAACGGGCTGATCGCGTCGCTCGGCGGCCGGTTCGAGACGTGGGCCGCCGGCTCGTACGTCGACGACCTCGTGGCCGACTCGGCGTTCACGATCCCGACGCAGATCCGCGAGGCCTACCAGGACGAGACGACGTCGCTGTTCGGGCTGAACTGGAAGGCCCGGCTCCTGCCGAAGCTCAACGTGAGCTTCCCGATCCGCGACAACCAGGTCCTGTTCTTCTCCTACGGGCACTCGATGCGGCTCCCGCACCCGACGTACCTGTACACGAACCTCGACCCGTTCTACCAGGACCGCTCGTTCTTCTCGGACCTCGGCAACCCGAACCTCGACCCCGAGATCGACATCGCCTACGAGCTCGGCGTCCGCAACCAGATCACGGCCAACGACGCCCTCAACGTCACGGCGTTCTGGCGCGACAAGTTCGACTTTATCACGGTCGCCTCCGTCGAGATCCAGGACCCGACGGGCCGCGAGACGAACCGCGCCCTCCGCGTCAACGGCGACTTCGCCCGCGTCCGCGGCATCGAGGTCGCCTACACGAAGCGGATCGGCGCGTGGTTCTTGGGCCAGTTCTCGGGGAGCTACTCCCGCGCGACAGGTCTGAGCTCGACCAACAACGACGCGCTCCAGGACCTGATCCAGGACGGCAACGCGGACAACACGTTCGAGACGCCGCTCGCCTGGGACCGCCCGCTCGACCTCAAGGCGTCGGTCACGCTCTCGCACGACGAGACGGAGCCGTGGATGGGGATTCCCGGCCTCAACCGCGTCAAGCTGTTCGTCCAGTCGACGTTCCGGAGCGGCCAGCGCTACACGCCGGTCGAGTTCGTGGGCAACGAGGTCAACCCGTTCACGGGCGAGCGCGACTGGCGACCGGTCTACGAGGCCGTCGACGACCCCGCGCTCCGGTTCTCGGAGACCGGCAAGCCGTGGTGGTGGTTCGACCTCCGCGCCGAGCGCCGGTTCGGGATCGGCGGGAGCGACCTCGTCGCCGTGCTCGAGGTCGAGAACCTGTTCAACCAGAAGAACAGCGTGATCGTCAACCCGGTCACGGGCGAGGCCTACCCCGAGATCGAGCCGGGCACCGACCCGACGACGCTCCGCGGCAACCCGGAGTACGACGTCCCGAGCTTCCTCCGCGACCCGCGCTTCGAGGACCCCTCGACGAGCGGGCTCCCGCCGTTCAACCCGGCCCGCTTCCTGACGCCCCGGCACGTCGTGCTCGGGCTGAGCTACAAGTTTTGATGCGTGACCGACCGACCCCGCAGCCGCGTCGCGCCGCCCGCCCCATGACCCACCTCCTCCGCCTCGGGCTCCTCGCCGGGCTGGTCGCCCTGACCGGCCTGTCCGCCTCCGCCCAGATCCTCCCGGCCTACGGCGAGGACCGGGCGGGGACGGCCGGCTTCCAGTTCCTCGAGGTCCCCGTCGACCCGCGGGGCGCGGCGCTCGGCGGGACGGCCGTGGCGACGGCCGCCGACGCCTCGGCGCTCTTCTGGAACCCCGCGCTCGCCGCCCGAGGCGGGCGGACCCAGGCCATGGCGGCCACGCTCTCCTACTT
>JAAXJP010000184.1 GCA_012269805.1 Rubrivirga sp. | reverse complement strand
AGCGGCGGGGCCGCGCCGCGGGGCGTGACCGCGGCGCCGGCGTAGGCGTTGCCCGCCAGAAACTGGCGGTAGTAGGCGGGCTCGGGCGGGGGGTGCGCCAGCCGCCAGGCCGTGATGGCGTCGAGGCGGTCGGGGTGCGCGGCGCGGAAGGCGTCGGAGAACCCGAGCGCGTAGGTGTCCTCGAGGCGCTCGCGCCGCGACCGGCCCCGCGGCCGGATCGTCCGCGCGAGGACGTCGCCCGTCGGGCCGATCTGGTTCTGCCCGCCGACGGCCGTCGCCGCCAGCACCAGGCGGTCCACCCGCTCGGGCCGGGTCGCGGCGAGGACCTGCGCCACGTACCCGCCCATCGAGACGCCCAAGACGTGGGCCCGGTCGATGCCGAGCGCGTCGAGCACGCCGACGAGGTCGTCGGCGAAGCCGGCGACGGTGTACCGCGCGTCGGGCTTGTCGGAGCGGCCGCTCCCCCGCAGCTCGGGCATCACCAGGCGGAAATCTTCGGCGAGCGCGTCGCGCCACGCGGCCCACAGCCACGCCCCGGCGCCCAGCCCGGGGACGAGCAGGAGCGGCGGGCCGTCGCCCTGCTCTTCGACCCACAGCCGGACGTCGCCGAGGTCGACGTGGCGGCCGGTCGCCTGACCGTTGAGGGCGAGGCCGGGCGCGGCCTGGGGCGTCGGGTCCATCGCTCTAGAGGACGAGGCCGCCGTCGACCGAGAGCGTCGCGCCGGTGATGAACGCGGCGCGGTCCGACGCGAGGAAGACGTAGGCCTCGGCGATGTCCTCAGGCCGTCCGATCCGCCCCAGCGGCGCTTTTTCCTCCATCATCGCGATGACCTTGTCGGGGATGGCCTCGACCATCTCGGTCCCGATGAAGCCCGGCGCGACGGCGTTCACGCGGACGCCCTTCCGCCCGAGCTCGCGGGCCCACGTCTTCGTCATCCCGATGACGCCCGCCTTCGTCGCCACGTAGTTCGACTGGCCGAAGTTGCCGTAGAGCCCGACGACCGACGAGGCGTTGAGGATGACGCCCGAGCCCTGCTCGCTCATCACGCGCGCGGCGGCCTGCCCGCACAGGAAGACGCCCTTCAGGTTGACGTCGAGGACGGCCTGCCACTCGTCGAGGGTCATCTTGACGAGCCGCGCGTCGCGCACGATGCCGGCGTTGTTGACGAGCACGTCGAGGCGCCCGTGCCGCGCGACGACGCCCGAGACGGCGGCCTCGACCGCGTCGGCGTCGGTCACGTCGAGGCGCTCGAAATGGGCGCGCTCGCCGAGCGCGTCGGCGGCGCTCCGGCCCGCCTCGGCGTCGACGTCGGCGAGGACGACCGTCGCGCCCTCGCGGAGGAAGGCCTCGGCGGTCGCCCGGCCGATCCCACTCGCGGCGCCGGTGACGAGGGCGGTCTTGTTCTGGAGAAGCATGGTCAGGAGGTCCAGCCCGAGATGGTCTCGAGCGAGTAGGCCGGGAGCGGCTGGGTGTCCCACCGCTCGACGTAGGCGTCGACGGAGGGGAGGTCGGTCTCGGCGGCCCGCCACTCGTCGATGAAGCGGCGGTAGGACTCGATCATGCGGAGGTGGAACTCGCGCATCCGGATGAGCCGCTCGCCGACCTCGCGGAGCGCGTCGCGGTCCTCGCCCTCGGCCTCGACGTAGGCCCGGAGCACGGTCTCGAGGTTCCGGTTGGCCACCTGGAGCGTCTCCTCGTAGAGCCGGTACTGGTTCACGCCGGCCTGCAGGAAGACGTGCGGCGTGATCGCGTAGTAGTACTTGCGGTCGCCCTTGATGCGGATCCGACGGACGAGGTTGAGCTCCTCCAGCCGCCGCGTGATCTGGTTGACGGGGCTCTTGCTGACCTCGAGATCGGCGGCGATCTGCTCCTCGCTCAGGGCCTCGACCGAGCCGAGCAGCAGCCCGACCACGCGGCCCAGCAGCTCGCTGTGGCCGAACTTGACGTACCCCTGCCCGAAGTCCTGGGTGAGGGCCTGGCGGACGGCGTCAATCATGGGCGGAGGGGTCTGTTTCGAGCAGGAAGGCGAGCACGTCGCGGTTGAAGGCCTCGGGGGCCTCGACGAAGAACTGGTGCCCGAGGCCGGGGTAGATCCGGAGCTCGGCGCACGGCAGCGCGGCCGACAGCCGGCGCGCGTTCTCGACCGGGACCACGAGGTCGCCGTCGGCGGCGGCGACGAGCGTCGGCGCCGTGATCTGGCCCCCGCGGTCGGCGGCGTCGAACGTGGCCCCGGCCA
>JAAXJP010000481.1 GCA_012269805.1 Rubrivirga sp. | reverse complement strand
GTCACGGATGGGGTGCGACGGGCTCGAACCGGTTCAGGTTGCGGTCTTTCCGGACGTGGTGGGGGTCGAAGACGCGGCCGTTCATGGCAACGTACGCCCCGGGGGGGAGCGTCTGCGCCGCGGCCGCCGCGAAACCGACGTTGAACTCGGCGTCGGTGGCCTTGAACCGGGCCGGCGTCAGCGAGCCGACGAACACGACGGTCTTGTCGGCCGCGGCATTGGCGAGGGCTCCCGCGACGACGCGGGCCGTCTCGGCCATCGTGTCGGTCCCGTGCGTCACGATCACGCACCGGTGCGCCGTCGCGAGCACGCGCTCGGCGATGAGGTCGCGGTCGGCGTCCGTCAACTCGAGGCTGTCCTTTCGCATGAGGGCCTCGACGTCGAACGGGAACGCCACGCCGGCGTCGCGGAGGAGCGTCCCGATCTGGGGCTCGCCCACCTCGTAGGCGCTCTTCGCGTCGAAGTACTCCTTGTCGATGGTTCCGCCGGTGGTGAACACCTGGACGGTTTCGGGGGACGCGAGGTCGGGCATGCGGACGTCAGAGGCCGGGGGACGGCGGGGTCTTGAGGGAATCGGGAGGCGCGGCCGGTGGCCCCTGTCGCTCGCGGACGAGGCGGGCCTCGACCGAGTCGTAGGTGGCGCGGGCGAGGGCGGGGGCCTCGGCGAGCGCGTCGAGGCGAGCCTCGAGCCCGGCCGAGTCGAGCCCGTGAGCGTCGAGGGCCACGTGGCGGAGGCTGTCGGCGAGCGCCGGCCGACGGGCCTCGACGGTGTCGAGCGCGGCGCGGGCGTCGGCGAGGTGGAGCTCGACGAGCGCGTCGACGAGCGCTGGGTCGACGTCGGCCGGGTCGTCGGCGCCGTCGCAGGCGGCGAGCGCCAGCGCGAGGACGACGAGCGCCCCGCGGCTCACGCCGCCTCGGCGTCGAGGCGGGCGGAGCTGGCCTCCGGGGCCTCGACGTCCATCCGGAGCAGGTGCGCGGCGTACGTCTTGCCCTGGGCGTCGAGCTTCAGCGAGACCGTCCCGCCGCCGCCGAGCGCCCCGTGGAGCATGAAGTTCAGCGCCGACAGGTTCTCCAGCTCGAACCGCTCGACCTCGCCCTCGACGCGCGGCCCGAAGTGGACCTTCACGCGCTCGGCCGTGACCGTCTCGCGGAGCCAGTCGTAGTGGGCCGGGTCGCGGCAGATCAGGCCGACGTTGACGGCGTCGCCCTTGTCGCCGGAGCGGCCGAAGCAGAAGTCGAGAAGGCGGGGCATAGGAGGAGGGGCATGAGGCAAGGGGCAGGGAAGATCGCAAGAGCCCCTTGCCTCGTCCCCCATGCCCCGTGCGCTCTACGGAATCATCTTGTTGAGCGGGTACTCGATGAGGCCCTCGGCGCCGAGCCGCTTGAGCTCGGGGATCAGCCGGCGGACCTGGCGCTCCTCGATGATCGTCTCGACAGCGACCCACTCGTCCGAAAAGAGAGGCGAGATCGTCGGGTTCCGGAGCGCGGGGAGCGTCTCGACGATCGACTTGAGGTCCTCGCGGCGGACGTTGAGCTTCAGGCCGACCTTCCCCTCGGCGCGGATGGCGCCTTCGAGGAGCAGGGCGAGGTTCTCGATCTTCTCCCGCTTCCACGGGTCGTCCCACGCCTCCTTGTTGGCGACGAGCTGGGTGTTCGAGCTCAGGAGGACCTCGACGATCCGCAGCTTGTTGGCGCGCAGCGAGTTGCCGGTCTCCGTGACCTCCACGATCGCGTCGACGAGATCCGGAGCCTTGACCTCGGTGGCGCCCCACGAGAACTCGACGTCGGCGGTCACGCCGTGCTCGGCGAGCCACCGCTTCGTGAGGCCGACGACCTCGGTCGCGATCCGCTTCCCCTCGAGGTCCTCGACCGAGTGGATGTCGCTGTCCTCGGGCACGGCCAGCACCCAGCGGACCGGGCGCATGGAGGCCTTCGAGTAGATGAGGTCAGCCACGACGTGGACGTCGGCGCCGGTCTCGGCGATCCAGTCGAGCCCGGTGATCCCGGCGTCGAACACGCCGTCCTGGACGTACTTGCCCATCTCCTGGGCGCGGACGAGCATGGCCGTCAGCTCGTCGTCGTCGATCGAGGGGAAATAGCTCCGGCTGCGGACGGAGAAGCCGTAGCCGGCCTTCTCGAGGAGGTCGAACGTGGACTCCTGGAGGCTGCCCTTCGGGAGACCGAGGCGGAGGACCTGGGTCTCCGCCTCGGGCGCGGCGCCGGGGGGGGCGGGGGTGGTC
>JAAXJP010000086.1 GCA_012269805.1 Rubrivirga sp. | reverse complement strand
GAGCTGCCGGGGCGGGGGCGTGCATCAGCATCGGGACTACCGGATGGGCCTCCCATAGTGTAGGGCGTCAGGCCTCCATCTCGACCGGCAGGGCCCGCCGGCGACCGTGAAATCGCCCCCGCGACGTCGTCGCCCCCCTGCAGGGCCCGTACGCACGGGGCCCCGGGGTGGTCAGGGCCCGGGCGAGACTGGGAGCACGACGGTGAGCGCCGTCCCCTCGCCCTCCTCCGTCTGGACCGTCAGCTCGCCCCCGTGGGAGCCTACGACCGTCTCGTGCGAGAGCGAGAGGCCCAGCCCAGTCCCCCGGCCGGGCGGCTTGGTGGTGTAGAACGGGTCGAACACGTGGGCGACGACGTCCGGCGCGATGCCGGGGCCGTTGTCCTCGACGCGGACCTCGACGGCCCCCTCCGTCCGCCGCGTCCGGACGTGGAGCCGGGGGGCGAACCCGTCGCCCTCGGCGAGCGCCCGCTCCTCGAGGGCGTCGAGCGCGTTGCGGACGAGGTTGACGATCACCCGGCCGATCGCGTCGGCGTCGAGGCGCACCCGGCCGACCTCGGGGGCGTAGTCCGTCTCGACGGCGACGCCGTCGGCCCCCCGCTCGGCGCAGGCGTACCCGAGGTGCTCGTCGACGAGGGCGTTGAGGTCGGTCGGGGCGTGGGCCGAGGGGCCGTTGCGGGCGAGCGCCAACATGGATCGGGCGATCCGGTCGGCCCGGCGGCCGTGGTGGACGACGCGCGTCGTATTGGTGGTGAGGTCGGCGAGGTCCTCCCGCACCTCCGGGTCCACGTCGCCGAGGCTGGCGGGGAGGTGCGCAGCGAGGTCGGCGGCGAGCTCCCCGAAGTTGACGACGAAGTTGAGCGGGTTCTGGATCTCGTGGGCGATCCCGGCCGTGACGCGGCCGAGGCTCGCCAGCTTCTCCTGCTGGACGAGCTGGTGCTGGGCCCGGCGGAGCTCCTCGAGGAGCGACTCGAGCCGGCCCTTCTCGGCCTCGAGCGCGGCCTCGAGGTCCTTCCGGTCGGTGATGTCGGTGTTGGTCCCGAACCACCGGACCACCTCGCCCTCCGCGTTGTGCATGGGGAGGGCGCGAGCGAGGTGCCACCGGTAGCCGGCGTCGGGGGTTCGAAGGCGGAACTCGACCTCGTAGGGCTCGCCCGTCTCGAGCGAGCGGGTCCACCGCTCGACCGTGGTCGGCACGTCGTCGGGGTGGAGGACGTCGAGCCATCCCCTCCCGAGGATGGCCTCCTGGGTCTGGCCGAAGTAGGCCGCGACCCGGTCGCTCACGTAGTCGAGCGACCCGTCGGGGAGGGCCGTCCAGACCTGCTGGGGGATGGCCTCGGTGAGCGTCCGGAACTGCTCGCGCTCGGCGGAGAGCGCCTCCTCCATCCGCTTTTGCTCGGAGATGTCGCGCGTGACGGCCACGATCTCGTGGCCGCCGGCGGGGTCCGTGACCGTCTGGCCCCGGGTCTCGACCCACACGTAGGACCCGTCGGCCCGGCGGATCCGGTAGCGCGTGGTGTGGACGCCGGCCCCGTCGGCGACCGTCGCCGCGTGGGACCGCTCGATGACCGGGATGTCGTCGGGGTGGAACAGCTCGTAGGCCATGCGCCCGACGAGTTCGCGGGGCTCGTACCCCAGGAGGGGCTTCGACGCCGCCGACGCGTACCGGTAGACCCCTTCGAGCGAGTGGGTCGAGAGCATGTCCGAGGCGTACTCCGTGAGGAGCTGGTACCGCCGCTCGCTGCTCCGGAGGGCGACCTCGGTCATCGCCATCGCCGCGAGGTCGCGGAGGGCCTCGAGGTCGTCCGCCGTCCAGGACCGGGGGTGGTCGTCGATCGCGCAGAAGCTGCCGAGGACGTGGCCGTCGGGCATCCGCAGCGGGACCCCCGCGTAGGCGATGACCCCGAGGTCGGGGACGGCCAGGTTGTCCCGGACGAGCGCGTGCTCCCGGGCGTCCTCGACCACGAACGGCTCGTCCAGGCCGACGACGTGCTGGCAGAACGAGTGGGAGAGTGGCGTCTGCTGGCGCGAGGCCCACGGCTCCTTCAGCCCGACCATGCTCTTGAAGAACTGCCGGTCGTCCTCGACGAGAGAGAGGAGGGCGACGGGCACCCCGACGACCCGTGCGGTCAGCCGCGTGAGCCGGTCGAAGATCTCTTCGGGGATCGTATCCAGCAGGCCCGTCCCCCGGAGGGCCTCGAGGCGGGCCGGGTCGTTTAAGGGGGACGGCAGGGCGGTGGGCATG
>JAAXJP010000236.1 GCA_012269805.1 Rubrivirga sp. | reverse complement strand
GGCGTGGGCCATGAGCACGCCACGGACGTTCCCGATCAGGAGGTGGGCGACCGGGAGGGCGGGGAGCGGGCGGAGGGCGCCGGCTTCGACGGCCCGCTCGACGGCCCGCTCGACGGCCTCGGTAAACCCGGCGAACAGCTCGATCACGTGCCGCATCCGCTCGGGGTCGTGGAAGGCACGTGGCCCCTCGGCCATGAACAGGCGGAGAGCCGAGCGGTGCGCGTCGAAGTGCTCCAGGAGCCCGAGCACGAAGTCGCGGAAGGCCCCGCGGGCCTCGTCGCGCGTCGCCAGCGACCGGTCGGCGGGCAGCGTCCGCTCGACGACCTCGTAGAGGCCGCGGACGACGCGCTCCTCGAAGAGCGACCGGTACAGCTCGTCCTTCCCGCCCGGGAAGTAGTTGTAGAGCGTGCCCTTGCCGAACTCGGCGCGCTCGGCGATCTCGTCGAGCGTGGCGCCGTCGAACCCCTTCTCGCCGAACACGGCGAGGGCCGCGTCGAGCATGGCGAGGCGCCGGGCGAGGCGCTCGCGGTCGCGCCGGCTGAGGAGCGCGGGGTCGGTGGGGGTGACTTGCACGTGGACGGTTAGTCAAGAGGTGACTGGCCGGTCACCTTGGGAACTCGGGCGTCATAACGAGAGCGTCGGGCGTCAGTTGCGCCCGGTTCGGTTAAGAGAAAACAAAGGCCCGCCCGTGACGACCGTCGGTCACGTGTGCGGGGCATAAGTCACCGTCCTGCAAGCGCTTCCGGAGACCCTCGGCTCCCGTGGGCCACGGGCCCGAACGCAGACCGCCCGCCTCGGCGGTCGGGCCGAGGCGGGCGGGGACGAGGCGGTGGGGCCGGCTCCGCTAGACGTACGCCTCCATCCCGTGGACGCCGAGGAAGTCGACGACGTCCTTGACCTTCTGGGCCTGCTCGCGGTGGCACACGAGGACGGCGTCGCCGGTGTCGACCACGACGGCGTCCTCCATCCCGACGAGCACGAGGAGCCGGCCGTCGGCGGACCGCGCGAACGAGCGCGCCGTGTCCTTGAGGATCACGTTGCCCTCGGCCCGGTTGCCGGCGTCGTCCTTGTCGGAGAGCTCGTGGACGGCCCGCCAGTCGCCGACGTCGCTCCACCCGAACGAGCCCGGCACGACGAGGACGTCGTCGGCCTGCTCCATGATGCCGTAGTCGATCGAGATCTTCGGGCTCTGCTCGTAGGCCCGGGCGATGGCGTCGGCCTCGGCGTCGGTGCCGAACGACTCGGCGAGCGGGGCGAACAGGCGGTGGACCTTCGGGAGAAAGCGCTCGAAGGCGGCGAGGATGGCGTCGGCGCGCCAGATGAACATGCCCGAGTTCCAGAGGAAGTCGCCGGCGTCGAGGAAGCGCTCGGCCGTCTGGACGTCGGGCTTCTCGGCGAACGTGAGGACCTGGTGCGGGCGGGGCTTGTCGGCCGGGCCCCCGTCCTCGACGCCGTCGCGGTCGCCGTCGGCGTCGAACTGGATGTAGCCGTACCCGGTCTCCGGGTGCGTCGGCCGGATGCCGATCGTCACGAGCGGGTGGCCGCCGCCGGGGGTCGGGGCCCGGGCCGCCTCGACGGCCGCCTTCAGCACGCTATGGAACCGCTCGACGTTCGCGATAAGGTGGTCGGCCGGGAGCACGACCATGGTCGCGTCGGGGTCCTCGGCGACCAGCTTGGCGGCCGCGAGGGCGATGCACGGCGCCGTGTTGCGGGCGACGGGCTCGCCGAGGATGTTGCCCTCGGGCACGGCCGGGAGGTGCTCACGCGTCTTCTCGACGTAGTCGGCGTTGGTGACGACGAGGACGCGGTCGGGCTCGACGAGCGGCTGGAGCCGGGCGTACGTGCTCTGGATGAGCGACGCCGGGCCGAACACGTCGAGGAACTGTTTGGGGTGCGAGCGGCGGCTGCGCGGCCAGAACCGGCTGCCGACGCCGCCGGCCATGATGACGGCGTAGAGGGACATCGAACGGGAGGAGATCAGAGGGACCCGCAAGATGCGATACGGCGCCGGGCTCTGCTGTGCTCCCGCCCCTACGGCCGCTGGACGACGTAGTAGTTGCCCATCCGCTCGTTCCGCCAGACCATCTCGTCGCCGTCGCGGGTCACGATGGTGTAGAGGGTGCCCATGTCGATGGTGTCGCCGTCGAGCGTCCACTCGAAGTCGTTCGTCCGCGCCTCGCCGGAGCCGACCTGCTGGCTGTACGTGCCGGTCCCGTCAGGGCGGAAGGCCCACGAGATGGCGA
>JAAXJP010000641.1:513-9071 GCA_012269805.1 Rubrivirga sp. | reverse complement strand
GCCCCGACCCCACGCGCGACCCCACCGCCGGCGCCCGCCGCCGACCGGATCGTCGCCCTCACCGGCTCGTTCCGCTCCAACCGGGGCCGCCTCCCCCGCCCCGCCGACGGCACCGTCACGGGCTCGTTCGGCACCCGGACCGACCCCGTGACGAACACGACCACCTCATCGCCCGGCATCGACATCTCGACGGCGCCGGGCGCCGCGGCGCGGTCCGTGTTCGAGGGCGTCGTCCAGCGGATCGGCACGATCCCGACGTACGGGACCTACGTCATGATCTCCCACGGCGAGTTCGTGACGCTCTACGGCAACCTCTCGCAGGTCGGCGTGCGGCAGGGCCAGCGCGTGCAGGCCGGGCAGGTCGTCGGGCGGTCCGGGACGACGGCCCAGCGACGCGGGTCGAGCTTGTTCTTCGCCCTCTACCAGGGCGGGCAGGCGGTCAACCCCATCCCCTGGTTCCGATAGCCGACCGTGCCTGCCGCGGCGCCGAGGCGGACGCGGTCAGGCCTCCGAATCGTGGCGCAGCCGGACCGTGACGAGGCTGCCGGCCTCGGTCGGCTCGACGTCGAGCGTGCCGCCGCGCCGGCGGACGACGCGGAGGGCCTGCACGAGCGGGTTCTTGGTCCCCGGAAGACGACGACGGAACCCCGGGGCCTGGACGGCGACGGGCCGATCGGAGGCCACGCGGAGCCCGATGCTCGGCACGTCCCCCTCGACGGCGACGTGGACCTCGTTCGGACCGGCCGTCTCGATCGCGTGTTCGAGCAGGTGGGCCAGGACCGACACGAGGTCGTGCTGGAGGTCGTCGGGGAGGGCCGACGGAACTCCTGACCAGTCGGCCTGGATCGCCACGCCGGGGGCCTGCTGACGGGCGCGCCGGACGGTCGCCTCGAGGGCCCGCACCGGGTCGAGCGTCCCCGCCGCCGCCGGCCGGAGACGGATCAGCGCGTCGTGGAGCCCCACCTCGACCTCGCCCACCCGGTCCCGGACTCGACGGACGACCTCTCCGTGCTCCTCCACCCCCGCGAGGTCGCGGCCGATCGCGGTGATGCCCTGCACGGGCCCCCGGTGGAGGTCGTCGGCGACGGCCTGTTGGCGACTCCGGTGCTCGCGGGCCGCGAGCCGGAAGACCCCGACGACGCCTCCCAACCCGAGGCCGGCGAGCAGGAGGAGCGCCACGGCCCGCGCCGGGATCCCCTGCCACCACGCTGGCTCCACCACGACCGTCAGCCGCGCGGGCTCGTCGTTCCACACGCCGTCGGCGTTGGAGCCGAGCACCAGGAGCGTGTAGGTCCCGGGCGCGAGGGCCGTGTAGGTCGCGAGGGGCCGCTCCCCCGTCGTCTCTCGCCAGTCGTCGTCGACGCCTTGGAGCCGGTAGAGGTAGCGGAGCCGGCGGGGCGCCCGCTCGACGGCCGTGAACGCGACGGGCGGGTGGTACGTCGCGAGCCCGACGCCGCCGGGGTCGACCCGCACGAGACCGTTCGGGCCGCCGAACCACAGTTCGCCGGTCGTCGGGCTGCGGACGAACGCCATGAGGTCGAAGGCGTCGTCCTGGAGCCCGTTCCTGGCGTCGTACACCGAGAGCCGGTCGCGCGCGGGGTCGTAGCGGGCGAGGCCGCGGCTCGTGCTCGCCCATACGTGGCCGGCCTCGTCGGTCAGGACGCCGTAGACGAGGTCGCTGGGAAACTCTTCCCCTCCGACCCGGACGGCGCTGCCCGACTCGGGGTCGACGGCGAGCAGCCCGCCCCCCACCGTTCCCACCCACAGCACGCCGGGGGTGGCCTCGCTCTCTGCGATGGCCCAGACCGGCACGCTCTCGCCGCGGTCCAGCGCCTCGAACGTCATCTCCCGCCCCGCCCCGGGGTCGGCCACACGGGCCAGCCCGGCGTCTGTCCCCACCCAGATCGCGCCGGCGGCCGCCTCGTAGAAGCGGTTCACGCTCGGGTGCGGCAGCCGGCCCGGCCCCGCGCCCGGGAGGACGCTGACCCAGCGGCCGTCGGTCTGGCGGAGGGCGAGGCCTTCCCCCGTCGTGCCCACCCAGAGACGGCCGGCGGAGTCCTCGAAGACGTGGCGGACTCCGAAGCCACGCGGCGTGGCCCGGTCGGCCTCGACGAGGCCGAGCGCGCGGCTCGCCTCGGCCTCACGACGGAACCGGCCCGTGCGGCGGTCGAGGCGGAACAGGCCGGTCCGCTTGCCGCCCACCCAGAGGGTCCCGTCGGCTCCCTCGAGGACCTGCCACCAGGCGTCGCGGAACGGGTCGTCGCGGTCGGGCACCCAGGCCGGCGGCCCGGCCGTCTGCACCTCCGGGATGCGGACCGTCTCGCCCCGGTCGGTCTCGGGGTCGAGCCGGTTGAGCCCGTCGTTCGTGGCGACCCACAGCGCGCCGTCGCGCGCTTCCGCCATCCCGTTGACGCGGTCGTCGGAGAGCTCGCCGGGTTCGCCGGAAAACCGCCGGTACACCCGGAAGGGCTGGGCGGGCGCACGCCACGTCGCCACCCCGCGCGACGTCCCGACCCAGGCCCCGCCCTGCCGGTCGACGAGGAGCGCTCGGACGCGCGGCGCCGGCAGCGACGTTGGGTCTCCGGGCCGTGGGCCGATCCACCGCCAGTCCCCGGTCTCGAGTCCGACCGCGAGGACGCCATCCGTCGCCGTCCCCAGCCACGCCTCGCGCCCGACGACGACGAGGTCAGCGCTCTCGGTCCACCCCACCTCGGGGAGGTCGCGGACGACCGGGACGAACCGGCCGCGGCTCCAGCGGCGGAGTTCGTGGGGGCCGCCGTCGAGCGAGCGGACGTAGGCGAGGAGCCGGACCTCGGCGTCGAGACCGAGCACGCGCGGCCCGTACCCACTGAGATCGATCGCGCGGCAGCGCGCGTCCGGCCCCGGGTCGACGCGGCAGGCGTCCTCCGGTCGCGGCCCGAGCACCCACGCGGCACCGCTCGCGACCGTCTGGACCTCCCAGGCGCGGCCCCCCGCCCCACCCCACGGCAGGCGCACCGGATCGCGCTCGCCCGACGCGACGTCGAGGCGGCAGAGCCCGGTGCGGCGGGAGCCGTACAGGATCTGACCGGGTCCCGTCTCCGCGAGCCACGTGGCGGCCCCCCCGCAGGCGCCCTCCGCCGGTGTGACGCGGGCGAACCGGTCCGTCCGGGCGTCGAGGCGAGCCACCCCACGCCGCGTCCCGACCCACAGCCGACCGGCGCCGTCGACGAGGAGGGCCTCGACGTCGTTCGAGGGGAGCGTCCGCGCGTCGCCGGGCTCGCGGCGGAGCAGCGTCCGGCCCAGCCCGTCGAAGCGGACGAGGCCGTCCCGGGTGCCGATCCAGACGAGGCCGTCGGCGGTCTGGGCGAGCGCCTGGACCTCGGGGTGGGGCAGGTCCAGGCCCGGCCGATCGAACCGGACGTCGGGCGCCGGGTCGGAGGTCTGGGCCTGTGCCCCGCCCGGGGCGAGGACGGCGAGCAGGAGCGCGAGGCGGACGAACACGGGGAAATCCACGGAGCGCGGAACGTACGCCGGCTCAGGCCCCGCCGGGTGCGCTGCCGGCTCGGTCGAGGGCCAGCGCCGCCGAGTTGATGCAGTACCGGAGCCCCCCGCGGTCCCTCGGGCCGTCGTCGAAGAGGTGCCCGAGGTGGGCGCCGCACGCCGCGCACGTGGCCTCGATTCGGACCATCCCGTGCGACCGGTCGTCCCGGAGATGGACACTCTCGCCGACGGCCTCGGTAAAGCTCGGCCACCCACTTCCGCTGTCGAACTTGTCGTCGCTTCGGAACAGCGCGGCGCCGCAGTCGGCGCACCGGTACGTACCGACCGCCGTCTCGTCGTGGTACGCCCCCGTGAACGCGCGTTCCGTGTATCCCTCACGGAGCACACGGACTTGCAAGGGGGTGAGGCGAGACCGCTGGTCGTCGGGCATCGGGAAGAGGCGTGAGGGAGCGGGCGGACTCAACGCGGGGAGGCCGGATTCAGCGCCCCCCCACTCCCTTCAGTAGCGGAGCAGCGCCGCGATCCCACCCGCCTCGGCGAGCGCGTCGAACGGGTCGGCAAAGTCGACCTCAGCGCCGGTCCGGGCCGCCTGCTCCGTCACCGCTTCGACGAGGTCGACGGGAAAGACGTCCTTCGACCCGCAGGCCCCGCACGTCGAGGGCGTCCCGTGGACGACGTGCTCGCAGGCCCGGCACTTGGTCCCGGCGAACTCAGCCTCCCGGTCCACGAGGACGGACTCGGCGCGGGCCGCGCGCAGCGCCTCCCACACGGACGTGGCACCGAAGGCCGCGAGGCCCGGCCCCACCCCCTGCTCGCGGATCGAGCGCCACAGCGCCTGCTCCGACCGGCGCTCGCCCTCTTCCGCGAGGCCGGCCGCGGCCTCGAGCGCGTCGGCGTCGGAGGCGTTCCCGTCGACGGACGTCGAGCCGACCAGCTTGTCCCGGAGGTCCGTCCGCAGCGCCGCCGTGACCGCCTGCACGGGCTCAGACGAGCCAACGAGGACGAGGCGCGCGAACGGCCGCTCGGCGTCGAGTGCGGCCAGTCCGTCGGCGATCTCGGTGGCGTACGTCTCGATCTGCTTTTCCCGGCGCCGGGCGTACCGCTTCTGGCTCCAGCCGCCCTTCTTGACGCGGTTCTTGACGTCGCCCCGGACGCGCCCCTCTTCGTCGACCTCGTCGGCCGAGACGAGGTAGATCCTCGCCTTCTCGTTGTCGAGGACGACGACGGCGTAGGTCTCGTGCTCGTCGAGAAGCTCGTACGCGGGCCGGAGGTACGGCGCGTCGCCCATCCACACCTTCGTGCCCACGGGCTCCGGGAGCGCGTAGGCCCGGCGGAGGTCGGCGCCCCACGACGCGAAGACGGCGAGCGCGCCGTCCGGCGTGGACTCATGCGCCTCGATCATCTCGCGGGCCAGCGAGAGGCTCTCCTCGAAGTGCTCCAGCTCCTCGGGCTCGTCCGCGAGCAGGCTCCGGATCCGCGAGAACCGGGCGTCCAGGACGGACGGGTCGTCGGATGCGTCGAGGTAGACGGTGAGAAAGGCGCGCTCGGGACCGGCGAGGTCGGCGAGGTCGCGGAGGGTGGCGGCGTTCAGCATGTGCGGGGCGTGAGGGGCGGCCTCCAACGACGCGCCGCCCGCACGGCTCCCGACCGGGCCGGCGAAGAAGCCGAGGCCGGCGGCCCCACAACAAACGGGCGGCGGCCCCCGAAGAGACCGCCGCCCGGTGTGTCGCCTGAGGGTGGACTAGGCGTTGTCGACCTCGTCGTCCACGTCGGCCTCGGCCTTGCCGAGCTCGGTGTCGGCCGAGGGGCCGTCGCCCCCGCCCCGGCGGCCCGGCCCCCCCCCCGCCCGGCGCGGGGGCCGCCCCCCCCCGGCGCCCGGGCGGGGGGCGGTCGAGTCGACGCCCGGGCCCTGGTAGTCCGGCTCCGTGGAGCCGGTCGAGGCCGTGGTCGGGGTCTCCTCGCCGGTCGCCGTCTCGACGGCGCTCGCCAGCGAGCCCTCTTCCGCCGGCGTGCCGGACTTGAGGGTCGCCTGCGCGTTCTCGGACGACGGCGTGGTGCCCGTCTCCTCGACGCGCTGGCGCGTCTCCTCGGCGGCCCCGCGCGGGACCTCCTCGGTCTCGACGCGGTTGCCCTGGCCCACCTGGCCCTCGAGGTCCGTCGTGCCCTTGCCCTGGGTCACAGGGGGCTCGTTGGTGTCCTCGTCGGACGCGGCGTTGGCCTCGGCCTCGGCCATCTGCTGGCGCAGGGCCGCGAGCCCGGAGAGCTCGCCGAGCGTGGCGGGGCCGGACTGGTTCGAGCCGTAGGACTCGACCTGCCGGCGCTCCTCGCGCTGCTGGTTCCGCTTCTCGCGGTACTCGGCGTCGCGCGCGGCGCGCTCCTCGGCCCGCTGCTTGGCCGTCTCCGACATGACCAGCTCGCGGTCGTCGCGGTCCATCCGGATCACCTGGAGCTCGAGCTCGTCGCCGATCTGGTAGGCGTCGGCCGGGCGGCCGCCGCGCATGAGGTGCGACGCCGGCACGAACGCCTCGACGTCCATCGCGAGGTCGACGACGACGCCGCCGTCGTTGATCTCGGCGACGGTCCCGGTGGCCTCGGAGCCCTCGGTGTACACCTCGGCGACCTTCTGCCACGGGTCCGTCGAGACCTGCTTGTGGCCGAGCGAGATCCGCCGCTGGGCGATGTCGATGTCGAGGACGATCACGTCGAGGTCCATCCCCTTCTTGACCACTTCGGACGGGTGCTTGACGCGCCGGGTCCAGGAGAGGTCGGAGACGTGGACGAGCCCGTCGATTCCCTGCTCGATCTCGACGAAGGCCCCGAACGTGGTGATGTTCCGGACTTTGCCGCGGGTGACCGTCCCGACCGGGAAACGGTCGAGGAGGCCCTCCCACGGGTCGGGCTCGAGCTGCTTCATGCCGAGCGAGATCTTCTTCGTGTCCTCGTCGACCTTGAGCACCTTGACATGGACCGTCTGGCCCAGCTGGACCTTCTGGGTCGGGTGCTTGACGTGCTCCGTCCAGCTCATCTCGGAGATGTGGACGAGGCCCTCGATGCCGGGCTCGATCTCGACGAACGCGCCGTAGTCGGTGATCGAGACCACGCGGCCCTCGATCTGCATTCCCTCGGCGATCCGCTCGGCGAGGTTCTCCCACGGGTGCTCCTGGAGCTGCTTGTACCCGAGCGAGATCCGCTGGCGCTCCTTGTCGTAGTCGAGGACGACGACGTTGAGCTTCTGGTCGAGCTCGAGGACCTCCGACGGGTGGCCGACCCGGCCCCACGAGATGTCCGTGATGTGGAGGAGGCCGTCGACGCCGCCGAGGTCGACGAAGGCGCCGAAGTTGACGATGTTCTTGACCTGGCCCTCGAGCACCTGGCCCACCTCGAGCGAGTCGAGGATGTGCTTCCGCTGCTCCTGGAGGTCCTTCTCGATGAGCGCCTTGTGGCTAATCACGACGTTCCCGTTCTGGGGGTTCGTCTTGACCACCTTGAACTCCATCGTCTTCCCGATGTAGACGTCGAAGTCGCGGACGGGGCGGACGTCGACCTGGGAGCCCGGGAGGAAGGCCTCCGAGCCGAGCAGGTTGACGATCATGCCGCCCTTGATCCGCTTGACGATCTCGCCCTCGATGACGGCGCCCGACTCGAGCGCGCCCTCGAAGATGTTCCAGCGGAGCTTGTGGTTCGCCTTCGTGTAGCTCAGCGTGAGCTGGCCGCGGCGGTCCTCGAGGCGCTCGACGTAGACGTCGATCTCGTCGCCGAGCTCCGGGACCTCCCCGAACTCGTTCTTGGCCACGACGCCGTCGGACTTGAACCCGATGTCGACGACGACCTCCTTCTCGGTCAGCCCGACGACCTTGCCGGTCACGATCTGGTCGGCCTCGACGGCCGAGAGCGAGCGGCCGTAGAGGTCGGCCATCTCGTCGGGCGCGGCGCCCTCGTCCATGACCTCGGCGTGCGCGCCGATGCCGAGCTTGCCGGCGTTCCGCTCGTCGCGCTCGTTGAGCTCGTCGATGGAGATGGTCCGGCCGAGGTTCTTGCCGGTGTAGCCGAGGTCGGCGGCGCTGTCCGCGCCGTCGCCGGAGACGGCCTTGGCCACGGCACCGGCCGCGGCGGAGGCGGCGGTCTTGGCCGCGCTGGCGACCGCGCCGGCGGCGTCGGTCACGGCGTGGGCCACCGTGTCGAGGACGCCGCCGTCGCCGGACTCGTCGGAGTCGTCGGAGTCGTCGTCGTCGGAGTCGTCGGAGTCGTCGCCGGTCGGGTCGGGGACGGGGCCGTTGTCGCCGTCGCCGGAGTCGCCACCGGTCCCATCGTCGTCGCCCTCGCCGGCCGCGGCCGTCGGGGTGTCGTCGGCGGCAGGCGTCTCGGCGGGGGCGGTCGTCGCCTCGTCGGTCGTCTCGGGGGAATCGACCTCGAGGGTCGTCGTCGGAGCGCCCTCCTCGGGCGTCTCGGGGGTCTGCTGATTGTCAGCCATAGGAAAGAGTCGGGGCCGGCCGCCCGTGCGGGCAGGAGGCGTGGCAGGCGCCGAGGGGGTTAAGCGGTGAGAAGACGCGTCGCGCGGTGCCTCCGCCGGCCGGGGCCGGGGCGCGCGACGCGAGAAACGAGTGCGCCGGGTGGCGCGGTCAGGGGGCCGACGGCTCCCGGACACGGCGGACCGCGTCGAGGACCGCGTCGACCTGCTGGTCGATGGTGAGGGCCGTGGTGTCGAGCGTGACGGCGTCGGGGGCCGCCTTCAAGGGGGCAACGTCCCGGCTCTCGTCGCGCCGGTCACGCTCGGCGAGCTCGGCCCGGACCTGGTCCAACGCCGTGGCGTCGCCGTCGGGTCCGGAAGAGCCTGCCGGGCCGCCCGCGTCGTCCGCCAGGCGGCGGCGGGCGCGGGCGTCGAGGTCGGCCACGAGAAAGAACTTGACGTCGGCCTCGGGGAACACCACGGTGCCGATGTCGCGCCCCTCCACGACGACGCCTCCGTCGGGGTGCGCCGCCGCGGACTCGCCGGCGGCGCCCCCCCGGGGGGCCCCCAATGCCCCCCGGTCCGGCGCGAGCCCCGCCCCCCCCGCGGCGCGCGGGGCCGCCGCCGG
>JAAXJP010000641.1:0-503 GCA_012269805.1 Rubrivirga sp. | reverse complement strand
CCGGGGCGCGGGGCTCACCCCCGGGGCCCTTGGGGGCGCCCCCCCCCCCCCCCGCCCCGTGGGTGTGGCGCCGCTGTTTACGGGGGGGGGGCGCGCCGCTGGAGGGCCACCATGGCCGCACGGACCGGCGCGAGCGCCGACACGCGCGAGGCGTCCTGGGACGCCTCCGGCGTACGGATCCGGTCGGTCACGTCGTCGCCGTCGAGGGCGACGCGCGTGCCGCCCGGTCCGGGCTCGAGGCGGACGTCGAGGCCGGGGACGAGGTCGGCAGCGGCCGCCTCGGTCACCGGGTGGCCCCGCTCGCGGAAGGCGAGCCCGACGGCCCGGTACATGGCACCGGTGTCGAGGTAGAGCCACCCGAGCCGCTCGGCCACGCGCCGCGCCGTCGTACTCTTCCCGGACCCGGCGGGCCCGTCAATCGCGACGATCACTGTGCATGCTCAGGGGAGCCTACGAGTATAGGCCCCCCGCCCCCGCCCGTCGATGCGGGCGGTGTGAGGAAG
>JAAXJP010000699.1 GCA_012269805.1 Rubrivirga sp. | reverse complement strand
ACGCGGGAGCGCGGGGGACGATTCTGCGGGGGTGGACGTGGTCAAGGTCTTCACCGAAGAGCCCATCGGGCTGGAATCGCTCGTTCCGGACGAGGAGCCGGACGCGCGGCGCCGGTCGGTCGAGGCCGCGCCGTCGCTCGAGGCGTTCCTCGCCGGCCTCGACGCGCCCTACGCGCGGGCCTACCTGGCCGGCACGCACCTCGGCCCGCCCCGCCGCGTCGGCCTGACGGCGGTCGGCGACGCGGAGGCCTGGGTCCAGCCGCTCCTCACGTGGGCCGGCGCCCGCGACTGGTCGTGCGTCGGAGCGGACGGCTCCGGCCGCGGGCTGATCGCCGCCGAGGTCCCCGCCGCGCTCCGCCGGGCCGCCGTGCTCGCGCTCGCCGTCGGCCCGGCCCCCCTCGACGCGCTCGCCGAGGCGGCGGCGGTCGGGGCCGCCCGCCGCGACCGGCTCCCGGCGCTCCGCGCCGTCCTCGACGCCGGCGCCGCCGCGCTCTTCCCCGAGCCGGCCTTCGACGGCCACGACTGGAGCCTCTTCGCGCCGGCCCCGCTCCGCGACCCGCTCGTCGATGCGTTCCGGCGGCACCCGGCGGCGGAGGCCCGCCGGCTGTTCGCCCCGTACCGCCGCGCGCGCGGCGAGCACACGTTCTACCTCGAGCAGTGGGCGCTGGACAGCCTGCCAGACTGGGCGGAGGAGGTCTGATGGGGATGGGGAACGATAAACGGGGAACGGGCAGAGGGGCCGGTGGTCCTCAGCGGAACCGTTCGGCCATGCGCTCCCCTAGTCCCCAGCCCTCGCCGCCCCAACTCGCCGCCGCGATGGACCGAGCGCTCGCGCTGGCCACGCGCGGGGCCGGCGCCGTCAGCCCGAACCCCCTGGTGGGCGCCGTGCTGCTGGGGCCGGACGGCGAGACGTGGGGTGAGGGGTGGCACAGGCGCTACGGCGGGCCGCACGCCGAGGTCTGGGCCGTCCGAGACGCCGAGCGGCACGGGGTCGGGCCCCGGCTCCGGGAGGCCACGCTCGTGGTCACGCTCGAGCCGTGCAGCCACCACGGCAAGACGCCGCCCTGCGCCGACCTCGTCCTCGACAAGCACATCCCGCGCGTCGTCGTGGCGCAGGAGGACCCGTTCCCGGAGGTCGCCGGGCGCGGGATCCAGCGGCTCCGCGAGAACGGCGTCGACGTGACGGTCGGCGTGCGGGGGCACGAGGCGCGGCGGCTCAACGAGGCGTTTCGGACGCACGTGCGAACCGGCCGGCCGCTCGTCACGCTCAAGACGGCGGCCACGCTCGACGGCCGCGTCGCCACCCGGAGTGGCGACAGCCACTGGGTCACGGGCCCCGATGCCCGCGCGCTCGTCCATCGCTGGCGGGCCGAGATGGACGCCGTCCTCGTCGGCGCCGGCACCGCCCGCGCCGACGACCCCGCGCTGACCGTCCGCGACGCGCCGCTCCGCGCCGGGCAGACCCAGCCGCTCCGCGTCGTCCTCGACCGGGCGGGCACGCTCTCGCCCGACCTCCAACTGTTCGCCGACGGCGCCGCGCCCACGCTCGCCGTCGTCGCCGAGGGCACGCGGCCCGACTACGCCGACGCGCTCGCCGAGGCGGGCGGGGCCGTGCTCGAGGTCCCCACGCTCGCGGGTCACCTCGACCTCGGCGCCCTCCTCGACCGGCTCGGAGCGGGAAATGGGCTGCCCGACGGCGTCCGAGCGATCCAATCGCTGCTCGTCGAGGCCGGCCCCGGGCTGGCGACGGCGCTGCTGGGCCAGGACCTCGTCGACCGCGCCCTCTGGTTCGTCGCGCCGAAGGTGGTGGGGGAGGGAACGCCGGCGGTCGCCGACCTCCGGATCTGGAAGATGGCGGACGCCCTCGCGTTCGTGGAGTCCGCGTGGGAGACCGTTGGGGACGATGTCCTGCTCCGAGGTTGCCTCCGCCCGGCCCTCTGATCGCGCGGTCGTTCGTTTTCGCGCGCTGTCGTCGACTCATGACCCCCGCTGTTCTGGAGGCGGCCGGGTCTCCAGCCGCCGCGGCCGAAGCCGAGTGGCGCGCTCGATTCGGGACCGGCGTCGGGAGTGAAGCCCTCGGCAGTATGTCAAGACGGTAGGGAGCCGGCGGGAAGGGGCATCCTGTGAGGGTGTCGATGGTTTCAGAAAATAATGAAACATGCCTTCGTTCCCATGCGCCCCGACCCCATCACTACCGACGTTCTCGTCGTCGGCGCCGGTGCCGCCGGCCTCCGCGCGGCCATCGAGC
>JAAXJP010000233.1:496-9090 GCA_012269805.1 Rubrivirga sp. | reverse complement strand
CCTCGACCTCGCCGTCCTCGGCCGCTTCGAGATCCAGGCGCGGGACGGCACGACCGTCGTGGCGTCCGCGAGCGGGGAGGACCTCCGTGTGACATATCGGCCCGACGGCATCGCGTGGGTCCGGTTCCGCTCGCCCGCCGCCTTCGACAACGTCCGGCTCCGGCTGACCTCGCTGGCGAGTGTAGACTACGAGGTCAATGTCCACCGCGCGTTGACGGTCCCCGTCTCCGCGGACTTCGCAGCGGAGGACGACGAGGCCGCCTACGCCGACTTGGACGAGGAGGGCGCCCAGGCCCCGCCGATCGCCGCCGCAGCGCCAGTGGCCTCCGCCGAGGCCGTAGCGGAGGCGGTCGAACTGGGCGTGCCCGCGCCCAACCCGGTCGCCGGGAGCGCCCGCCTCGTCGTCCGCGTGGCGGAGGCCGGCCCGGTCCGCGTGGCGGCCTACGACGCACTCGGCCGCGAGGTCGCGGTTCTCTACGACGGCGTGCTCTCGGCTGGGGAACGGCCGCTCCGGTTCGACGGGGCCGGCCTGGCGCCGGGCCCGTACGTGGTCCGCGCGAGTACGGCCGGTGGCGGGGCGGCCCGGACGGTGACGGTCTCCCGATAAGCCGGGACTTCCGGTACGGGGGTGAGCCGCCCGCCGCCAGCGGCGGGACCCCGGGTGCGGGGCGCTGGTATCTACCGGCGCCCCGCATCATGCTGATGACCGACGTCCCCCGGCTCGCCGACCTCCTCGCCCCCGACCGCGTCGCGGTCCGCGTCCCGACCGACACCCCACAGCCCGCCGGCGACTTCGCGGTCGGCCTCCTCGCCTACTGCCCGGACGGCGTCGACCCGGACCGCGGGGCGGCCGACGTCGCGGCCCGGGAGGCCCTTTTGTCGACGGGGGTGGGGGAGGGGCTGGCCCTCCCGCACGCCCGGACGCCGGCCGTGACCTCGACCGTCGCCACGCTCTGCACGCTCGCCGCGCCCGTCGACTGGGACGCGCACGACGGCGAGCCCGTCGACCTCGTGCTCCTGTTCGCGGGCCCGGAGGCCGCGCGCTCGTCCCACGTCCGCCTGCTGGCGCACCTTTCGCGGGTGCTGAGCGCCGCCGACGTCCGCCGCCGGATCGCCGAGGCCGGGACCCCCGAGGAGCTGGTGGCCGCCGTCACGGCCGCCGAGGCGAGCGCCTGAGCGGAGGCCGGATTTCGCAGAGTGCGCGTGTCCGCCGCCCCGCGCCGGCCGGACCTTCCGATCCCATCCGCCTCTCTCCGCATGGCCTTTCAGACGATCCGCGGCACGTTCGACGTCCTCCCCGACGCCCACAGCTCGGGCGGCTCGGAGATCCCCGGCTCGGCCGCGTGGCGCCACGTCGAGGGCGTCGTCCGCGGCGTGATGGAGCGGTTCGCGTTCGAGGAGGTCCGGACGCCGGTGCTGGAGCCGCTGGAGCTCGTCGCGCGCGGCGTCGGTGGGACGACGGACATCGTGCAGAAGGAGATGTTCACCGTCGAGCGGTCGAAGGAGACCTACGTCCTCCGGCCCGAGGTCACGGCGCCCGTGATGCGGGCGTACCTCGAGCACCACCTCGACCAGCGCGGCGGCGCGCAGCGGCTGTACTACCTCGGCCCGTGCTTCCGCGCCGAGCGCCCGCAGAAGGGCCGCTTCCGTCAGTTCCACCAGTTCGGGACCGAGCTCCTCGGCTCCGACGACCCCCGCGCCGACGCCGAAGTCATCGCCAACATGCGGGCGGTCTACGACTCGTTCGGCGTCACAGAGACGCGGCTCCGCCTCAACACGCTCGGCGACGCGGCCGACCGGCCGGCCTACCGCGACGCGCTCCGCCAGTACTTCGAGCCCCACGCCGACGCGCTCTCCGAGACCTCGCGCCAGAGGTTGGAGACGAACCCGCTCCGGATCCTCGACACCAAGAGCCCCGACGAGCGCGCGCTCTTGGACGACGCGCCGAAGCTCCCGGACTTCGTGGGCAGCGAGGCGCGCGACCACTACGAGGCGGTCAAGTCGATGCTCGACGGCCTCGAGGTCCCCTACGTCGAGGACCCGCTGCTTGTCCGCGGCCTTGATTACTACACGCGGAGCGTGTTCGAGCTGGAGCACGCCGCGCTCGGCGCGCAGGGCGTGCTCGCGGCCGGCGGGCGCTACGACGGACTGGCCGAGGCCGTCGGCAGCAAGCGGCCGGTCCCGGCCGTCGGCTACGCGGCGGGCGTCGAGCGGCTCCAGATCGCGCTCGACGACGAGGGCTACGATTTCCCCGCGCCGCCGCGGCCCGACGTCTTTCTCGTCTGCCTCGGCGACGCCGCCGAGGCGGCCGGGTTCGCGATCGCCCAGACGCTCCGCCGCGCCGGCCTCGCCGTCGACTTCGCGCTCGGCGGGCGCTCGATGAAGGCCCAGATGAAGGCGGCCGACCGCGCTGGGGCCGCGTTCTCCGTCATCCTCGGCGACGACGAGCTCGAGGCCGGTGCGGCCCAGGTCCGCGACCTCGGCGCCAGCGAGCAGCGGGCCGTGCCCATCGACCGGCTCGCGGTCGAGCTCGCGCGCGAGACGGCGGCGTAATCCGTTCGACGCGGGCGGCGTCCCCGCAGCCGCTAGCTTTCCGCGACCCACCCCCGCCCGATGTACCCCCGGATTAGCGACCTCACACGCGACCTCTTCGGCTTCGAGCTGCCGGTCCCGCTCTACTCGTTCGGCCTGATGGTGGCCGTCGCCATCCTCGTCGCGACGGCCATGACGCGCGTCGAAGTCGACCGCCGCTACGCGCTCGGGTGGATGTCGGCGGTCCGCGCGAAGGTCAAGGACGCGAAGGGGCGGGAAAAGGTGGCGCTCACGAGCCCGTCGGCGCTCCTGTGGAACATGGCGCTGATGGCCGGCGCGTTCGGCGTGATCGGCGCCAAGCTGTTCCACATCATCGACTACTGGGACGAGTTCACGGCCGACCCGCTCGGGATGATCTTCTCGGGCTCGGGCCTGACGGTCTACGGCGGCATCCTCCTCGCCTCGGCCGTCATCCTGTGGTACGCCAAGAAAAAGGGGGTCAGCCGGGCCCACCTCGCCGACGCGGCGGCGCCGGGGCTCCTCCTCGCCTACGGCATCGGGCGGATCGGGTGCTACCTCTCCGGCGACGGCGACTGGGGCGTGTGCTCGCAGCTCGAGGACAAGCCGGCCTGGATCCCGGCGTGGCTCTGGAGCGAGACGTTCCCGAACAACATGCTCGGGCAGATGGACCCCGTCGTCTACAACGCGACGCAGCGCGGGGCCGAGTGCACGCTCGCCAGCCCCGACGGCGTCTATCCGACGATGCTGTACGAGTTCGCGATGGCGGCCGTCCTCGCCGGCATCCTGTGGCTGCTCCGGAAGAACCCGTTCCAGGCCGGCTGGCTGATCTCGCTCTACCTCGTGTTTGCAGGCGTCGAGCGGTTCCTGATCGAGTTCATTCGCGTGAACCCGGACGCCGCGTTCGGGATGCCACAGTCGCAGCTCATCTCGATCGGCTTCATGGTCGCCGGCGCGGTCGGGCTGGCTCTCACCACGCGGCGGCGAACCGACGACTCGGCCCCCGAGGCCGGGCCCGCTCCGGAGGCGACGGCGTGAGGGGCGCGGTCCTCGTCGTCGTCTGCGCGCTCGCGGCGTCCGTCGGACGCGCCCAGGCTCCGCGGATCACGGACGCGGAGGTCACTCCGGCCGCCGCGGCACCCGAATCGACCGAGGCGGACCGAGCTGAGGCGCCGGCGTTCGCGTTCCCCGCGCTCGCCGACTCCGAGGCCGTGTACACGCTGGACCAGTTCGCGGGGCGGTTCGTCCTCGTCGACTTTTGGGCCTCGTGGTGCGTCCCGTGCCACGCCGAGATCCCCCGCATCGCGGCGGTTCACAAGGCGTTCGGCGACCGGCTCGACGTCCTCAGCGTCTCGTTCGACCGCTACCCCGACGACGCCGAGGCCTTCCGCCGGCGCGTCGCGCCGATGCCGTGGCTCCACGGGTTCGTGAGCGACGACTTCGGGCACCCGTCGGTCGTGGCGTTCGGGGTCGACCGCCTGCCGGCGGCCGTGCTCATCGGGCCGGACGGGACGATCCGCGCCCGCGGCGGCGAGCTCCGCCGTGACCTCCTCTGGCCGACCGTCGAACGCGAAGTCGGGAAGCCCCGCTCTGATGCCGACGCACCCTGACCCGCTCGACCTGATCCGCCGGGGCTACGCCGCCCTCGACGCGTGGGAGGCCGGCTTCGGCCCGGTCGAGTCCGACCCCCGCCTCGGTGTCGACGCCGACCGACTCGCGGAGGCCGTCGACGAGTACCTCGGGCGGCTGACGGCGCCACCGCGCGGGGAGACGCCGGGGATGTACCCCTTCGGCCATCCGCGGTACGTCGGGCAGATGCTGAAGCCGCCGCACCCGGTCGCGCTCGCGGCCTACGCCATCGCGGCCCGCGTCAACCCGAACAACCACGCCCTCGACGGCGGGCCGCCGACGAGCGAGATGGAAAAGGAGGTCGTCGCCGATCTCGCGGCCATGTTCGGGTTCGAGACGCCGCTCGGCCACCTCACGGGGGGCGGGACGGTCGCCAACCTCGAAGCGCTGTTCATCGCCCGTGAGGAGACCGGCGGGAAGGCCATCGCCGTCAGCCGCGAGGGCCACTACACGCACGCCCGCATGGCCGGCGTCCTGGGCGTCGACTGCGCGGTCGTCGCCGCCGACGATCACGGGCGGATGGACCTGGGCGCGCTCGAGGACGTGTTGAGGACGGGCGGCGTGGGCACCGTCGTCTTGACCGCCGCGACGACCGGTCTTGGCGCCGTCGACCCGATCCACGAGGCGATCCCGCTGTGCCGCCGCCACGGCGCGCGCGTCCACGTCGACGCCGCCTACGGCGGGTTCTTCCGCCTCGTCGCCGACGGGGAGGACGTTCCCGAGGGCTTCCCGGCCGAGCCCTTCCGCGCGATCGCCCAGGCGGACTCGGTCGTGGTCGACCCCCACAAGCACGGGCTCCAGCCGTACGGCTGCGGCGCGGTCCTGTTCTCCGACCCCGCCGTCGGGCGGCACTACCGCCACGACTCGCCCTACACCTACTTCACCTCGGCCGACCTCCACCTCGGCGAGATCAGCCTCGAGTGCTCGCGAGCCGGGGCCGCCGCCGGCGCCCTGTGGGTGACGCTGAAGGCGCTCCCGCTGGCCTCTGACGAGGGCCTCGGCCCGGTCCTCGCCGCCGGCCTCCGCGCCGCCCGCCTGTTCCACCGGCACCTCGACGACGCGGACCACCTCGCGCCCGTCCTCGCGCCGGAGACCGACATCGTCGTCTACGCGCCCGAGGCGGACGACCTCGACGTGCTCGACGCGCGCTCCGCCGCCGTCTTCCAGCAGGCGATGGACGACCCCGACGACCCCGTCTTCGTCGGCCTGTACCGCCTCGGCGCGGACCGCCTCCGTCGCCGGTTCTCCGACCTCCGCGGCGACGCCCCGGCCGCCCGCGTCCTGCGGAGTGTCCTGATGAAGCCCGAGCACGAGGCGTGGGCGGGGCGCCTCGTGGCCCGCCTCGACGCGCTCGCGGGCGCCCTCCGCGCCTGACGGCGGGGCGCCAATTGCCCGGGAATGCGCCGGCTCCGGGTTGCGGCGGGGGAGGGTTGCCCGCACTTTCCGGGCTCCCAACGCTGAAGCCCGTGGCCCACTCCGACTCCCGCACCGACGTCCTCGCCGGGCGCCACCCCGTTCGCGACGCGCTCGACCTGGCCGACGGCCGGATCGAGAAGGTGTACCTCCAGAAGGGCGTCCACGGCAGCGCGATCGACGGGATCCGCCGCGCGGCGAAGGCGGCCGGCGTCCCGGTCCAGATGGTCCCGAAGCCGAAGGTCGACAGCCTCGCGCCGCAGGCCGAGCACCAGGGCGTCGTGGCCGTCGTCGCGCCCGTCGCCTACGCCGACCTCGACGAGATGCTCGCCGGCATCGCGCCGACGCTCGACGCGGTCCGCGAGGCGAAGCCCGTGCTCGTCGCGCTCGACGAGGTCGAGGACCCCCGCAACTTCGGGGCGATCCTCCGGAGCGCCGTCGCGGCCGGGACCGCCGGCGCCATCGTCCCCGAGCGGCGGATGGCCCCGCTCTCGGCCGTCGCCATCAAGGCCAGCGCCGGGACGGCCCTCCAGATCCCGGTCGCCCGCGTGTCGAACCTCGTCGACGCGATCCAGCAGCTCAAGGAGCGCGGCTACTGGGTGGTCGGCCTCGCCGATGACGCCGACGGCGAGAAGGCGACGACCGTCTGGACGTACGATTGGGACCGGCCCGTCGCCGTCGTCGTGGGGAACGAGGGGAGCGGGCTCCGGCCCGGCGTCCGCGCCGCCTGCGACGATCTTGAGACGATCCCCATGCGCGGCCCCGCGGAGTCCCTGAACGCGAGCGTGGCGGCCGGCATCGCCCTGTTCGCGGCCGTCAAGGACCGCGACTGACCCCGCCTCGGTGGGTCTACGGACTCGCCGAGGCGGGCGGACACAAAAAACGGCGGGGCGACCCGAGGCCGCCCCGCCGATCCCTCTGTGGGCTCTGGTCCGGGGACCGGGCCCGTTTTCTCACCCAACCCTGGGGGAGACTCGTCGGACGCGCGGGGAGGAGGCCGCGCGCCCGGGCGCGCTCGGACTAGGAGCGGCGCCGGAGGCCGTAGACGATCTTGCGGATCGTGTCGAACTGGAGGTAGGGGTGCTGCTCCCGCAGCTCCTCAATCGCCTCGTAGGCGGGGACATCCTGGTTCCGCATCGTCTTGAACTGCTTGCGGATCTTGTAGTCGCGGACGCCCTTCTCGTTGAGCAGCTTGTGCTCTTCGAGCACCTGATAAATCTCGTCGGGAACGAGGTCGCCGAGGGGGTTGGCATCGAGCGAGATCTCCATGGAGTCGCGGGTGGCTGTCGGTGTGTCTGCAACGACGGTAGCCACGGACCCGGAGGCAAACCGCGTCCACTGCCCGAACGGTCGGAAGGCGGGACTGAATGGTTAGAGCCCCGCCGCCGACGGGGGCCGGACGACCGTCTCGACCTGGACCCACGACGCCACATCGACCCACCGCCGTCCCCGCCACGCTCGGAGCTGCCCGACCGCCAGCAGCCGGTCGTCGACCTCGAGGCGGATCGCGGGGGGGGCGTCCGCCCCGGGGAACCGGAGGGCGATGGCGTCACGCCCCGTATCGAGCCAGACGTCCTCCCCCGGGCCGATCTGGGTCACGACGCCGCCCAGCGACACCTCGACCCGGCGGCCCCGCACGGAGGTCGTGTCGAGCGAGGCCGCCGTCGCGTCGGCGAGGTGGACGCGCGTGCCGACGGCGCCGGTCTCGCGGGCGAGGAGCCACGCCCCGAGCCCGAGCTCCCCGAGGCCGAGGAGGACCGCGACGGCCGCTTTCCAACTCATGACTCGGTCGCCTCGTGGGCGTCGCGCGTGAGGGCCCCCAGCGACGTGCCCTGGAGCGCGACCGCCAGCACGCCGAGGGCACAGTAGAACACGACGCCGGCCGCGTGGACCAGGATCGCGTACGTCGCGGCGGGCGTGACCGCGACGCCGAACAGGAGCGTCAGTGCCTGGACCGTCGCGTAGTGGAACGAGCCCGTCCCGCCCGGCGCCGGCAGCGCCATCCCGATCCCGCCGACGGCCATCACCGCCCACGCCTCGACCGGCCCGAGCCCGTAGGCCGCGTCCATGCCGAGGAGCCGGAACGGGAGGTCCGACATCAGCCCGTAGCTCAGCCAGATCAGGACGGTCGAGAGGATCACGAGGCCGGGGCGGCCGGTCCGCGTGACCGACGCGAGGCCGTCGCGGAACTGGGCGAGCAGCGCCCCGACGCGACCGCTGCGGCGGAGGACGAGCCCGACGGCGAGGGCGCCGAGCGCGGCCACGAGCGCGACGACGCCCCCGATCGCCCAGAGCGGCACGTCGAGCGCGCCCGCGAGCGTCTCCTGCACCTGGCCGACGATCCCGCCGACGCGGTCGCCGTAGAGGACCAGCACGGAGAGCAGCGCGAGCGCCAGCGCGATCACGTCGAGGATCCGCTCGGCGACGACCGTGCCGAGCACGGCCGTGAACGGGACGTCCGCTTGACGCGACACGTTCGCGGTCCGGGCGACCTCGCCGAGGCGGGGCGCGGCGTAGTTGACGAGGTACCCGATGGCGACCGACGCCGAGGTCAGCAGGAGCGGCGTCCGTTCGGCCCGGGTCGGGAGGGCGTCGATGAGCATCCCCCACCGCCACGCCCGAAGGGCGACCGACGCGAGGCCGACGAGCACGAACGGCACCATCCAGCCCCACTCGCCGTCCGCGAGGGCAGCGGCGACGGCGCCGAGGTCGGCATTGCGGAGGGCGAGCCACAGGAGCAAGGCGCCCAGGCCGAGGCTCAGGAGGAGCGAGAGGAGGCGTTTGGTCGGGTCGGTCATGGACGCGCGTGGGCCCGGGGCCGCGCACTGGCGGTCCCGGGCCCAACGTCGCTGTGGGGGGAGGGTTCGTCCGTGAGGATCAGCGGAGGTCGACGACCTCGGTGCCCGACGGCGCGCTGAACCGGAACGTCGAGGCCGGCAGCGACACGTTCCGCTGGACGTCGCGGAGGTCGAAGGCGAGCGTGCCGCCGTTCGTGTCGTGGA
>JAAXJP010000233.1:0-486 GCA_012269805.1 Rubrivirga sp. | reverse complement strand
GACATAGAGCGTCGCGTCGCGGACCGACATCCCCGACTGGCGCGGCCGGAGCGTCAGCACGTCCTGCTGGACACCGCCGATCGTGGCCTTCGTGGCGCCCGTCACGCGGAACACCTCGAGGTAGTCGGTAAAGAGCTGGCCGACCGAGAAGCCGACCCGCGCCGGCTCGTAGTCCTGCACGACGACCTGCTCGTCGTCGCGGGAGTACGACCACAGCGTGCCGCCGTCGGTGACGAGGGCCTGGTCGCCGAGGTCGAGCCGGAACGCGTCGCGGCGCACGGAGAGCGTCCCGCGGAGCTGCTGCCCGCCGGCCGTCTGGACGAACGAGGCGCGGAGCGAGGAGAGGGCGCCGTAGCGGTCCTGGAGGCGCCGTGCGACCGCCTCCGGCGACGTCTGGGCCTGGACCTGTCCGGCGAAGAGGACGGCCGCGACGAGCGCCAGCAGGCCGAGGGGGCGGGGGAGTACCGAGTGAGTCATGGTGGTGGG
>JAAXJP010000507.1:4830-9095 GCA_012269805.1 Rubrivirga sp. | reverse complement strand
CCCCCCCCCCCCCCCCCCCCGCGCGGGCCCCCCCCCCCCCCCCCCCCCCCCCCCCGCTCCTCCGCCACCTCACCACCGACGATCCGGGGCTCCGCGCCCAGCGCCTCGGCCTCCTCGCCGACGCCACCGAGGCCGTCCTCCAGCACCACCAGAGCCTCCTCGAGGGCTACCGCGCGGCCGCCCGCGAGGGCGCCGCCGTCCTCGTCAACGGGCTCGACCCCGACCAGCTCGAGGGCCAGGTCAAGGCCGGGCCGCTGCCCGGCGCCAAGGAGCGCGCGCTCGTCGACCTCATCCGCCAGCGCTGCGAGATGATGCGAGGTGAGGACTTCGCCGCCGCCGAGCGCCGCGTCTACCGCCCGATCTTCTCGCGGGCCTATCTCGACACCCTGGCGCACGCCCGCGCCGCTGCCGCCTCCGACTCATGATCCGCCTCTCGCTCGTCGTCGCCCTCGCGTTCGCCCTCGGCGGGTGCAGCCTCCTCGGCCTCGGCGGAGGCGGCGCCGAGGTGGAGACGACCACCCCCGCCGGGCCCGACGAGCCGCCGCCGCTCCCGCCCGGCCCGAGCTCGCTCGTCCTCGTCGGGGCGGCCGACATGAACGCGGGCGGCAACGCGGCCCGCGTCTACCTGTACCCGCTGACCAGCGACGCCACGTTCCTCGCCACGCCGGTCCAGGTGTTTTGGGAGGACCCCGAGGGCGCGCTCGGCGCCGACCTCGGCGGCCCCGTGCGCGACGCGACGGTCCGCCCGGGGAGCACCGACTCCCTCGAGGAGGTGACGCTCGACGGGGCCGCGTTCCTCGGCGTCGCCGCCGACCTCCGGACGCCCGAGGGCGACGGCTGGCGGGCCGTCCTGCCGGCCTCGCAGGTCCGCGGGCGGGCCGTCCGGGTGACCGTCACGGAGGGCGGGGTCGTCGTGACGTCGGAGTAAGTGCGGGCCAGAGGGCGGATGACGCTCCGCCCGGCGGTTCTCAGTATTTGATGGGGAGGCGGCGCGCGCACGTGCCGCGCCGGAATCCATCTCCCCTGACCCCCGCCCGTGTCGGACCGCCGTCGAGTCGTCTGGTACGAGGGCATGACCCTCGACCCCCACCACCTCCAGCAGTGGGACCGCGCCGTCCGCGCCGACCTCGACGCCCGCGTCGACGCCGCGGCGCGCTACAACTGGGGCCTCGCCCACCTCGAGATCGACGAGGACCGGCTCGCGAACGGCGAGTTCGCGCTCGTCTCGGCGCGCGGCGTGATGCCGGACGGGCTCCCGTTCCGGTTTCCGCAGGACGGCCCCGTCCCGGCGACCCGCGACGTCCGCGACGGGCTGGGCCCGACGGCCGACCGCGTGCGCGTCCACCTTGCCGTGCCGTCGGTCCGCGTCGGCGGGTCGAACGTGCTCTTGGAGGGCGCCGCCGCGCGCCGCGAGACGCGGTTCATCGCCGAGACCGTCGCCGTCCCCGACGACACGACGGGCGCCGACGAGCGCGACGTCCAGGTCGGGCGGCTCAACGCGCGGGTCCTGTTCGACGGCGAGCCCCGCGACGACTACGTGACGGTCCCCATCGCCGAGGTCACGCGCGACCCGGACGGGAGCTACGCCGCCGACGCGTCCTTTATCGCGCCGTCGGTGCAGACCGGCGCGACGGGCGCCCTCGACGCGCTTCTCCGCCGGACGACCGAGCGGCTGGCGGCGCGGGCCGGCGAGTTCGGCCGCCGCTGGCAGGCCGTCCGGAACCAGCGCGAGATCTCGCCGGCCGACGTGACGGCGCAGGCGCTCCTCGCGGCCGCGGCCGAGTACACGCCGCGGCTGGACCACCTCCGCCGGACGGAGGCCCACCCGTGCGAGGTCTTCGGCGAGATGGCCGGCCTCGCGGGGCGCCTCTGGGCGGCCGTCCCCGACGCCGGCCCCTCGCCCAGCGACCTCCCGACGTACGACCACACCGACCCGACCGGACCGTTCCGCGACCTCGCCGCCGCCATCGATCAGCTGCTGGGCGGGCGGGCGCCAAAGCAGAACTACACGCGCGTCCCGCTCGTGCGGCGCCGCGCCAACCTGTTCCACGCCGAGTTGGCGCCGGAGGTCATGGACGCCGCGGCGCTCGTGCTGGCAGTCCGCCGCGACGGCGTGAGCCCGGAGCACCTTCGCCAGCAGCTCCCGCAGATGCTCCGCGTCGCGTCGCCGGACACGATCGAGGCCGTCATTCGCTCGGCCACGCTCGCGCTCCCGCTCCAGGCCTCGCCGACGCCGCCAACGGGCCTTCCCGTCGACCCCCGGGCGGCCTACTTCGTGCCGCGCCGGAGCGGCCCCTTCTGGGACGCCATCCGCGACGCCGGCGCCGTCGCCCTCTTCACCCCGATCGAGTTCGCCGACGCCGAGTACGAGTTGCTCGCGCCGACGCCGGGCTGACCCCACGCCATGGCCGACGACACCCGCCCTGACGACGACGCGACGCGGATCTACCGCCCCTACGGGAGCCCGCCCCCCGACGCCGACGAGCCCGACCCGTTCGCACCCGACGGCGACCCGTTCGCCCCGGACCCGCCGGCCTCGGGGTCTCCGCATCCGCCCGCCTCGGGCGAGGCGCGGCCGGACCCGTTCGCGCCGTCCCGACCCGCGCCGCCCGCCGACGACCCGTTCGCGCCGTCGCCGTCCCGAACGCAGGGCGGATCGGCGCCCGACCCGTTCGCCCCGTTGCCGTCGAAGCCGGCCGAGCCAGACGCGTCATCGAGCGGCGGCGCGACCGACCTGTTCGGCCCACCCATCGATTTCGACTCCAGCCCCTCGTCAGACGGACCGCCCGCGGGCGACCCGTTCGTCGACCCGCCCGAGGCGGCCGCGCCGGCGCCCACGGCCGACCCGTTCGCGCCGCCTCCGGCCCCGCCGAAGCAGGATCCGGACCCGTTCCGCGCGCCGGAGACCGGCGACGACCCGTTCGCCCCGCGACCCGGCGGATCCGGCGCCCCGTTTGCCCCGTCGCGGCCCTCGACGCCCGACCCGTTTTCGGCGCCGTCTCCCCCCGAAGCGAAGGCGCCGCCGCCAAAGCCGAAGGAGGATCCGTTCGAACTCGGCGACGCCGATCCCTTCGCGCCGGCCCCGAAGGCGCCCGCGCCGCAGCCCCGCGACCGCGAGGACCCGTTCGCGGCTCGCCCGTCGACCGAGTCCGACGACCCGTTCGCGGCTTACAAGAGCGCGGGCGGCGGCGGAGGCGGCTACGACGACTCGTCGTTCCACGACACGCCGTACGCGGAGCGCGAGGCGATGGAGCTCCCCGAGACGTTCGCGACCGAGCGGACGTTGGCGGGCGCGTTCACGCCCGTGTTCTCGCTCGTCCTTCAGATCCGCGCGGCCCAACGGCTCGGCGACGGGCAGGCCCTCCGTCAGCAGATCGAGCGGCTCCTCTCGGACGCGGCGCGGACGGCGCGGTCGTACAACGTGCCCGAGGAGGACGTCGAGGAGGCCACGTTCTGCCTCGTGGCGTTCCTCGACGAGGCCATCCTCGCGACCGACTGGCCGGGGCACGACGCGTGGTCGGCCCAGCCGCTCCAGCTCACGCACTACGACCGCTACGACGCGGGCGAGCGCTTTTTCGACCGGCTCAAGCGGCTGCTCGACGAGGGCGCCACGCGGACCGGCGTGCTGGAGGTCTACTACCTCTGCCTCGCGCTCGGCTTCAAGGGCCGCTACGCGATCCACGGGCGGGAGGTGCTGCGGCGGTTGGTCGAGGACCTTCACGGCCGGCTGGAGCGGGCGTACGGTGCGCCCGGCGCCCTCTCGCCGCGCGGCCGGTCCCGCGAGGTGCCCGCCGAGGCGGAGAAGGGTGGCCTCCCGACGTGGGCGCTGTGGGTCGGCGCCGCCATCCTCGTCGCGCTCCTCTACCTCGGCCTGAGCGTCTCGCTGTCCGGCGCCGCGGGCGACACGGCCGACGACCTCCGCGCCCTCACCGACGCCCCGCCCGCCGCCACGGCGGAGTAGCCCCCCACTGGCATGTCGCCTCGCAAGATCATTTTCTCGCTCCTCGGCGCGGTCGGCGTGAGTGGCACGTTCCTGATGCTGCTCCGCTACGGCGTCCCGATGACGACGCTGCTGCTCATCGTGATCGGGCTGCTGGTGGCCGCCGTCGGGGCCCTGGCCGCCTCGGCGATGAAGGCGCGGCGGTCGGGCGGCAACATCGAGGACGCGCTGAAGGAGCAGTCGGCCCGGGAGGCCGCCCAGATGGCGCCCGACCGGAAGGCCGAGATCGCCCGGATGCAGGAGTCGTTCGACCGCGCCGTCGAGC
>JAAXJP010000507.1:0-4820 GCA_012269805.1 Rubrivirga sp. | reverse complement strand
CTCTCGAGGAGCGCCGTCGAGCAGCTCAAGGCGTCGAGCCTCGGCGGGACGAGCCGGTTCGGCCGCGGCAAAAAGGCCTTGTACGCGCTCCCGTGGTACCTCTTCGTCGGCCCGCCCGGCGCGGGCAAGACGACGGCGCTCCTCGAGAGCGGCCTCCGCTTCCCGGCCGGCGCCGAGCGCGTCCGCGGCGTCGGCGGCACGCGGAACTGCGATTGGTTCTTCACCGACGAGGCCATCCTCCTCGACACCGCCGGCCGCTACACGACCGAGGACGAGGACCGCGAAGAGTGGACCGCCTTTCTCGACGCGCTCAAGGAGAGCCGGCCCGACCGGCCGATCAACGGCGTCCTCGTCGGCATCAGCGCGCAGGACCTGTTGGGCGACGAGCGCGAGCTGGAGGACCACGCCGACAACGTCCGCCGCCGCGTGGACGAACTCGTGGGGCAGCTCGGGCTGAAGCTGCCGGTCTACCTCGTCGTCACCAAGACCGACCTCGTGCCGGGGTTCGTCGAGTTTTTCGGCGAGCTCGACCGCGAAGCGCGCGAGCAGGTCTGGGGCGCGACCGTCGAGCCGTATTCGACGGCGGCGCCGGACGAGGTCGTCGAGCGCGAGTTCGACGGGCTCATGGAGGCGCTCCGCCCGGTCCGGACGCAGCGGCTCTCGCGGAACCTCCGCCGCGACGAGCGCCAGCGGATCTACGACTTCCCGCTCGAGTTCGGCGCCCTCCGCGACCGGTTGGGGCGG
Source organism: Rubrivirga sp. (assembly GCA_012269805.1). Lineage (GTDB taxonomy): Bacteria > Bacteroidota > Rhodothermia > Rhodothermales > Rubricoccaceae > Rubrivirga. The sequence continues at coordinate 4,076 of JAAXJP010000507.1, read as the reverse complement.
TTCGCCGAGATCGTGTTCGCCCCGACGCCGCTCGGCGACGGCCCGCTCTTCCGCGGGTTCTACTTCACGAGCGGCACGCAGGAAGGCGCCCCCATCGACCGCGTGATCGGCGCGCTCGCGAAGCAGTTCGGCCTCAGCACGCCGCCGCCGCCGCGCCCGCCGGAGACGCCGAAGAGCTACTTCCTCAAGGACGTCTTCACCGACGTCGTCTTCCCCGACCGCTACCTCGCGCGGCGGACGAAGCGGGCGGCCGGCGCGACGTGGCGGGCCATGACGCGGACCGGGCTGGCGGCGCTCGGGACGGCGGCCCTCGCGGCGATCCTGCTCGGTTTCGCGGGGGCCCGGAGCAGCCTCGACCTCAAGCGCGTGATGGACCGGGCCGAGGAGGCGGCCGGCGCCACGTTCCGCGCCGAGGGCGCGCGCTATTCCGACGTGAACCGGCTGGAGCGGCTGCGCGAGGAGGTCGAGCGCCTCAACGCGCCGCGACCGTTGAGCCGGGCGCTCCGCCTCGGGCTCGACCGCGGCGACACCGTCCGCGAGCCGGCGTCGCGCGTGTACTACGGCGAGGTCCGCGACCTCGTCGCCATTTACGCGATGCGCCAGCTGCGGGCGTCGCTGGAGCGGTCGCGGCGGTTCGACGAGCCCGACACGCTCGACACGCCGGGCGAGACGCTCGCCGCCCAGCGGGCCGCGCGCCGGGTCGACATCGAGAACGACCTCGAGGCGTACCTCCTCCTGACGACCCACGCCGACTCGCTCCGGAACAGCGAGTACTTCCGCGACGCCCTGAAAACGCGCCTCGCCGAGATCGCGCCCCGCAACGCGCTGGCGGACGCGGCCGGCGACAACGACGAGATGGCCAATCTCGTGGTCCGTCAGACCGACGCGTTCGTGGACGGGCTGGCGGCCGGCCTCGTCGAGCCGTTCGACGCCGACCGCGGGCTCATCGACGCCGCGATCGCCGTCGTCGACATCCCGCCGACGCTGGACGGGCTCTACGAGCGGATCCGGCGCGAGGCCCTCGCCCGGCTCGCCCCGTTCGGCCTGGCCAACGCCGTGAAGCCGGAGCACCTCTCCCTGTTCGCCCAGGCGGGGGTGGTGCCGGGTTTTTTTACGCGTGACGGGTGGGACCGCGTCGTCAAGCGGCGCTTCCAGCAGGCCTCGGAGAACCCGGCCGGCGAGTACTGGGTGCTCGGGCGGACCGCCGAGGACCTCCCGCCCGAGCTCCGCGACCCGGACGCGGTGTACGACGAGCTCATGACGCGCTACCAGGCCGACTACGTCGGCGCCTGGACGCGCTTTCTCCACTCGGTCCGCTACAAGGAGGTCTCGGGGGCCGCCGCCGAGGAGCGACTGGCGATCCTCGGCTCGGCGACGGACTCGCCCATCGGGTGGCTGCTCGCGTCGGTGGCCGAGCAGACGACGCTGCCGGCCGAGGACACGGCGCCGCGCTCGCAGGGCTTTATGGACCGGGCCGCCGCGGCCGTCGGCCTCGGCGACGACGCCGAGGCGGACACCGTGGCCGCGGCCAACCCGATTGCCGAGGCGTTCGCCGGCATCCACCGGCTCAACGCGGCGGGCCTCCCGGCGGGCGAGGCCGACGAGGGGCTCTACGCGGCGCTCGAGGCGCTCGCCCAGTTCGGCCGCCGGATCGCGGGCGCGGCCGGCGACCGGGCCATGGCGAACGACCTCCTCATCGTGACGAAGGACGAGATCGAGCAGGGCACGCGCGGGATGGACCGCCAGACGCGCTCGAACCTCTTTTTCGAGCCGCTCGACATCTCGACCACCCTCGCCGTGACGTCGGCCGCCGAGGACGCCGCCGAGGCCGCGTCGGACGCCGCGGACGCCGCCGCCGCGGAGGCGCTCTCGGTCGCCCTCGAGGCCTACGGGCGGATCGCCGGGCGCTACCCGTTCGACCCGAGCTCGTCGCGCGACGCGGCCATCGACGACGCCCGCGCCTTTTTCGACCCGGCCGGCGGCGAGCTGGCGACGCTCGCCGAGGCGCTCGGCGACGGGGGCGGGTCGCCGGCGCTGCGCCGCGCCGTCGCGCGGGGCCAGGAGATCGGCCGGGCCCTGTTCTCCGGCGACCTCACGTTCCGCCTCCGCCCCGACCTCCCGACCTACTCGTCCGACGCCGCCCAGCGCGCGCTCGCCGTCGACGCCGTCGCCATCGGCGTCCACGGCTCGAACAACGTGTACCGGCTGGGGAGCACGCGGTGGACGGACTTCCGCTGGCCCGGCTCGCCCGGCGCGTTCGTCACGGTCCAGCGCCAGCTCGGCCCGCTCACGACGGAGTACGAGGGCGACTGGGCCGTCTTCCGGCTGTTCCAGGACGCGACCGTCCGCCCGCGTGGCGGGACGCTCTACGACGTGACGTGGACGTTCCGCGACGGCCCGCACGCGGTCACGGCGCAGTACGAGATGCGGACGACGACGGAGGCGACGCCGCTCGCCAACCCGGCCTCGTTCCTCCGCTTCTCCCTGCCGCGAACGGCCAACTAGATGCGCCGGCCCAGCGCCCGCCCGCGGGTCGGCCCGCCGCCCGGCCGAGGCGGCTGCACCCACCTCGGCGCCCCAGTGGGATGACCAACACGGGCCCCGTCCTTTTCGGCAAGCTCCCCGCCCGGGCCGACTTCGTCCGGCGCGGGCCTTCCGGCCCGGCCGTCGACGCGTTCGACGACCTCGTGCAGCGGGCCCTCCGGCCGGGCGTCCGGTCGAAGAGCGGGCCGCTGTACCGGATGGTCTACGCCCCGCCCGGCCCGCACGCCCTCGTGGGCTCCGTGCGGATGAGCCGGGACAAGGTCGGCCGCGCGTACCCGCTCGTCGCCGGGCGGACGGTCGAGCGGGCCGGCCTCGACTCGGCGACGGCCGCTGCCTGGCCGCTCCGGTGGGGGCCGTTCTTCGACGCGGCCTCGTGGCTGGTCGAGGGGGCCCTCCGCGGCGCGCCCGTCGAGGACGTCGACGACCGGCTCGGGCACCTCCCGCCCCTCGCGCCGACCGACGGCCGGTCGGACGAGGTCGACACGCACGTCCGCGCGATCGCGCGGATGCGGGCGCACGACCTGTGGCACCGGATCTGGGGCGGGTCGGGCGCCTCCGGCGCGGCCGTCGTGTTCCACCGCCTGGCGAAGGCGCCGCCCGCGCCGCCGCCGTACGGGCTCCGCTTCCCGCTCCCGCCGCCCGCGCCGGACTTCCGCAGCCGCGACGCCGTCGCCGTCTGGCTCGCCGTCTGCTGGTACCTCCTCTCGACGGTCGGATCGGGCCTCACGTTGCTCTGGGCCGAAGGCCCGCCCTACGCGCTCTACGTCTTTTTTACCACGCCGCCGGCCTCGACCGTCCGCGCCCTCCTCAGCGGAGGCGCCGACCCCGACCGTGTGGCCCACGTCGACCGCGGCGCCGCCGAGGCGGCCCGCCGCGCCGCGACGCAGCTCCCGCCCGCGTTCCGGCGGCTGCTCCGCGACCCCGACGCCTCCGTCGCCGACGTCCTCGCCCGCCTCCACACGATCCGCTAGCTCCCGACCTCATGGCCGACGACGACGCCCTCGAACCGCTCACGACGCCCCGCCTGGAGGCCATCCGCGCGCCGATCCCCGGCGACAGCCCGGCCGGCGAGGACATGAAGTACGAGGACGAGTTCCAGGCACTCAAGTCGGAGGTCGACGAGCTCGGCGCGGCCACGGGCGAGGTCGACTTCAGTACGATCGTGGACCTCTCGACGCAGATCCTGTCGGAGCGGTCGAAGGACCTCACCGTCGCCGGCTACCTCGTGCTCGGCCTCACGCGGACGGCCGGCTACACAGGCATCGCCGAAGGGATCGCGGCCACGCGTGCCGTGGCGGAGGGGTTCTGGGAGGACGCGTTCCCGCCGCTCCGCCGGATGCGCGGGCGCCAGGCGGCCCTCCAGTTCGTCGCCGAGCGGACGAGCGCGTGGATCCAGAACAACCGGGCCGCGCCCGACGACCGGGAGGCGCTCGAGCACGCCGAGGCCGAGACCTCCGCACTCCAGGCGTTCGTGACGGAGGCCATGGGCGAGGACGCGCCGGCCTTTAGCGGCGTCCTCCGCGAGATCCGCG
>JAAXJP010000257.1 GCA_012269805.1 Rubrivirga sp. | reverse complement strand
TCCGCTTCGCGCTCGGCGGCTAACGGCGGCCCTCCCCGCCGCGCCCCCGCGGCGGACAGACCCGCGGCCCGCGCGGCACCGACGCCGGGCGGGCCGCGCTGCGTTTGGAGCCTACCGGAGGACGCCGCGGTAGTCGACGGGCCGCTGACCGGAGCGGGATCGAGCCGTTGGGCCGTGCCAGCGGCCCTGGTCCAGGCGCACTCGTTCGAAGCCGAGTCGTAGGTCTCCCCATCGACGGGGTTGCCCAAGCGGATGACGTGGCCGGACGAGGGTACGACGAGCGGGTAGGTCCCCGTGCTGCCCCAGGTACCGCCGGTCGCGCCGAATCGGGACTGGCCGGTGTACGTGCCGGCCCCGTCGGCGACGGACGCCACCGGGGACCGTGGCCGGCGCTGTCGCAGCCCGCGACGAGAAGGGGGAACGAGGAGACCGAGAGCGATCAGGAAGCGGTGCGCGACCGCTCGGGAGGATGTGAGCGGGGCCCAGTCGGTCTGCCCCCTGTCCACGGCGCATCCAACCGACGCCGGACCGATCTCGCGGGCTGGACTCGACCGCGCACGGCGGGGACTTGACACCCTTCGATTCCATTCGTACCCTAACCTTCGAATCGACTCGAAGGCTGTCTCATGCGCAACCCCATCACTCCGCTCGGCGGGACCGAGATGGAGATCCTCCAGGAGGTCTGGGCGCTCGGCCGCGCGACGGCCCGCGACGTCCACGACCGGATCGCCGAGCAGCGGGACGTGGCCTACACGACGGTCACGACCGTGATCAAGAACCTCGCCGACAAGGGCTACCTGCGCTACGAGCGCGACGGCGCGACCTACGTCTACACGCCGGCGCGGCCCGCCGAGGAGGTCCGCGGGTCGCTCCTCTCGACCGTCGTCGAGAAGGTGTTCGGGGGCTCGGCGCGGACGCTCATCCAAACGCTTGCGGGGCACGAATCGCTCACCGAGGCCGAGCAAACGGAAGTCCGCCGCCTCCTCGCCCAGCTGGGCACGGACCCGGACACCGATGCGTGACCTCGTCGCCATTCTCGCCGACCTCGGCGCCACGTCCGTCGACGCGCTGTGGGTGCCGGTGTTGGCGTGGACCGTCTTGGCGCTCGGGGCCGAAGGCGCGCTCCGCGTCGGCCGGCCGTCGGCCGTCATGGGGCTCGGCGTGCGGGGAGCGCTCGTGGCGCTACTGCCGGCCGCGCTCGTCGTGCCGCCCGCGCTCGCACCGTGGACCCCGTCGATCCGTCCAGCCGCCGACCCAGGCCCCGCCGCCTCGGTGAGCCTTCCGGCCGAGTCCGGGGCCGAGGCGGCCGGGGTCGCGGCAGTGGAGGCCGCCGTGCCGTCCGTGCCCGTCGTCGACCTCGCGCTCGGCCTGGGCGTCGTCGCCCTCGCGGTGGCGGCCGTCGCCGCGCTGGGCGTGCTGGCCGGCGGGCTGTGGTGGCTGGAGCGGTACCGCCGCGACCTCGCACCCGCCGACGCGGTGGCCGACGACGCCCGCGCCATCGCCGACGCGCTCGGCCTCCGCCGGTCGCCGCGCGTGGCGTGGGCGGAGCGGACGTCGGGCCCGTTCACCGTCGGCTGGCGGCGGCCCGTGATCGCCGTCCCGCCCGACCTTCGGGGCGAGCCGCTCCGGCTGGCGCTCGCCCACGAGATGGCCCACGTCCGCGATGGTCATTACGGGTGGGCCCTCGCCGAGCGCGTCGTCCGCGCCGCGTTCGTGTGGCATCCGGTCGTCCACTGGCTCGGCCGGTCGCTCACGCTCGACCGCGAACGCGCCGCCGACGCGGCCGTCGTGCGCCTCTGGCCCGAGCGGGCGCAGGCGTACGGCCGCCTCCTGCTCGACGTCGCCGCCCGTCCGTCCCCGGCGCTGGCCCTCGGCGCCTCCTCGTCTCCCCTCGTCCACCGACTCGCTGCCATGACCCGCCTCGACCCCGGCCGCCCCGGCCTCGCCCGCCTCGCGGGTCTCCTCGTCTTCGCCGTCCCGCTCGTCGCCGCGGCCTCCTTCGCCCCCGACGCCGTGCTCGTCCCCACCGTCGCCGCGCAGACGGTCCCCACCGACCCCGACACGTTGCACGGCTACGTCGAGTGGCAGCGGTTCGAGGAACGGAATGGGACCACCGAGATGACGGTCCGGCTCCGGGAGGGCACCTCGCGCGCCGTGGCGGAGGCCGTCGCAGCCCTGTATTCGGAGGGCGGCGAGCGCGGCATGCTCGTCGTACTCGGTGATGGCATCCGTCTGGAGCGCACGACCGTCCGCCGC
>JAAXJP010000642.1 GCA_012269805.1 Rubrivirga sp. | reverse complement strand
GCCGGCCGACACCCAGATCCACGCCGTCTGCGAGGGCGACGTCGTCTCGGTCGAGCCGGACCTCGACCAGGAGGAAGTCGCCCGGATCATGGAGCGGTACGACCTCGTCGCGCTCCCGGTCGTCTCGGCCGGCGGGCGGCTGCTCGGGCGCATCACCATCGACGACGTGATGAACGTGATCCGCGAGGAGGCCGAGGAGGACCTCCAGCGGGCGGTCGGCATCACGGGCGAGGAGGAGCTCTCGTCGAGCGTCTTCGCCGTGTCGCGCGGCCGGCTCGTGTGGCTCCTGCTCGGGCTGTGCGGCGCCTACATCTCCGGCCTCGTGATCGTCGGGTTCGAAGACGCGCTGACCGTCGCGCCGGTGCTCGCCCTGTTTATCCCGATCGTGATGGCGATGGCCGGCAACGCCGGCATTCAGTCGTCGGCGATCGCGGTCCAGGGCCTAGCGTCGGGGGACCTCTGGCGGAGCGACCTCGCGCGCCGGATCGGAAAAGAGCTGGGCGTGGCCCTGATCAACGGCGTCGTCCTGGCGGTCGCCCTGGCGGGCATCGTGGTCCTCTCCGGCTTCGGCGACGACACGTCGCGCCTCGCGCTGACGGCCGCGTTCGCCCTCCTGATCGTCATCGTGCTGTCGACGCTCGTCGGCGCGACGGTCCCGCTCGCGCTCAACCGCGTCGGGATCGACCCGGCCCTCGCCATGGGCCCGTTCATCACGGTCTCGAACGACATCCTCGGCCTGACCGTCTTCTTCCTGGTGGCGACGCTGCTCTACCTCTGATGTCCACGCTCACCGTCACGCGGACCGCCCGCGGCGCGGCCATGGCCGCCGACGCGCTCACGACGTTCAACGACCTCCGCCTGCCGCCCGACCTCGACGCGGCCGGCGAGAAGGTCCTCCGCGTCGGCGACGCCCTCGTCGGCATCGTGGGCTACACGGCGCACCACCTCGTCATCCAGGACGCCCTCGAGCACTTCCCCGAGGCGGACCTGACCAGCCGCCGCGGCATCTTCGAAACGTTCCGCGCGCTCCACCCGGTCCTGAAGGAGGAGTACTACCTCAACCCCGAGACGGACCAGGAGGGCGACCCGTACGAGAGCACGCAGGTCTCGCTCCTCGTCGCCGCGCCCACGGGCATCTTTGGCGTGTACGACATGCGCGAGGTCCACGAGTTCACGCGGTTCTGGGCGATGGGCTCGGGCGCGTCGTTCGCGCTCGGGGCCATGCACGCGCGCTGGCCCGAGGTCGAGGCGGGCGACCTCGACGCGGGCGCCCTCGCGGCCCTCGGGTGCGAAGCCGGCTGCCGCTTCGACCCGGCCTCGGGCACGCCGGTCACGGTTTACGAGGTGGAGGGATAGGGGATCGAGGGATCCGAGCCGGGTCCCTCACGCTCCGTCCCTCGGGCGCCTGACGACCGTCTGGCTGGCGCGGCCGATCGCGAGCTCCCGACCGTCGGGCGCGCGGACCGTCGCGTCGAACACGAGCTGGCGGCCGGCGCGGGCGACCAGGCGCGCCTCGACGTCGAGGTGGGGGAGGTCGGGCGTGACGGGCGCGAGGTAGGTCATGGTGAGCTGCGACGTCACGCTCGGCGGCGCGGCGAGGTAGCTCAGGGGGCCGACCACGTTGTCGACGGCCGCGGCGATCATCCCGCCCTGCATCACGCCCATCGGGTTCTGGAACGCCTCCTGGACGGGGAAGCGGATCACGAGGACGGACCCGACGCCGTCGTCGCCCCCGGGCCGGTAGTCGCGGACCTCGGCCCGCATCATCTCCATCACCGGGGGCGGGAGGCGGAGGTCGGCGGCCCCCATCCCTTTCATCTGCTCGGTGAGGCGCTGGAGGTCGAGGTCGGGGACGGACATGGGTCGCGGGGGGAGGGGTCGTCCCAACGCGCGATGTCCGTCGCGGTCCCCGCTACGTGCCCGAGTCGACGGCGCCGGGCGGGAGCCACGCGGCGACCGCCTCCACGATCCGGCGCGCGCGACGGCGGTTGACGCCGAGGTCGCTCCACCCGTCCCGCGCCGCGCTGCGGACCCACAGGACGGACCCGCGCGAGGCCGGCTCGACGGCGATCACCACGTCGTCCTCGAATGGCCCGACGGGGAAGGCCGCCAGCGCCCCGGCATCGGTCGGAACGAAGGCACTCGGCGTCCCGAGGCCGCTGTCGTCGCCGATCCCGCGGAATGCCTGGTGGACGGCGTTCGTCACGGCGACGGGCGTCGCGGCCACCGGCACGCGGAGGCGAGCGCAGTTGGGCGC
>JAAXJP010000128.1 GCA_012269805.1 Rubrivirga sp. | reverse complement strand
CCCCCGCGCAGCTCCGGTCATGGCCCCCACCCCCCTTTCGTTCCACCTCGCCCCGCAGCGGGCGATTTCGACCCTCCTGTTCGGGATGATCTGGGCCGGGGTCATGGTCGTCGTCCTCGACGTGTGGCTCCACCTCGGCGGTGGCATTACCTCGCCCGACCTCGCGGGGTGGTTCGATGCGGCGAGCGAGCGCGGGATCGGGTCGTGGCTGTCGGTCACGCAGACGGTCCTCCTCGCCGTCACGCTCTGGGCCGTCGCGGCCGTCGTCCGCCAGTCGGGCGCGGCGCGGGCGCGCGTGGCGGGCTGGGTCGTCCTCGCGGCCTTCGTGTCGTACCTCGCCCTCGACGACGGGACGCGGCTCCACGAGCGCGTGGGCGCGGCGTTCGAGGACTCGGCGGCGAGCGAGCGCGGGATCGGCGCGGCGTTCCCGAGCTACTACTGGCAGCTCGTGCTCGGGCCGGTGTTCGCGGGGATGGGCCTGTTCATGGCCGTCTTCCTGTGGCGCGAGTTCCGCGGGAGCCGTCTGTGGGCGTACGTGGGCGGCGCGTTCGCCCTCTTGGCGACGGCCGTCGGGCTCGACTTCGTGGACGGGCTCGCCGACGGGCACCCGCTCGACCTCTACGGCCACGTCGGCTCGCTCGCGGCCGTCGAGGCCCGGGCGCTGGCGTGGTTCGACCTGTCCGGCCCCGCCGCGATCCTCCACCTCTCGCGGATCGTGGAGGAGAGCCTCGAGATGGCGGCGATGACGTTGCTCTGGGTCGCGTTCTTGACGCACCTGACGCGCCTCGTCCCGGGCGTCGCACTTACCTGGACGCAGGCCGATCCCGACCCCTCACGGGTTCTCCGCCCGGAGTTGGCGCGGTGGCAGGCGGCAGCCGAGCCCGGGCTGGCGGGGGTCTCGGAGCCGACCGAGGTGTGAGCGCGGCGTGGACCGAACGCCCTCCCGACTACGCCCCCGAGGCGGGCGGGGGGGTGCAGCGCGCGGGGGGAGGCGCCTCAGCCCGAGGCCGGACCTCCTGGAGGGAGCATTCGACGAGGCGTCTCAGCGCCACGGTCCGATCGGCGGGGCGGGAACCGGCGCGTTCCATTCTGAGACCGGAGGACGCGAGGCTCAGGGGCGCGGTACGCGTGTCGTGATTCGAACGAAGAACCGCCTGCACTCCCATGCCCCAGACGCTCCTCGCACTCGTCGCCATCCTGATCTTCTCGTTCTTCGCGCTCTCTCAGCATGGCGCGACGGCCGACGTCGAGCAGTTCGCGGTCACGGCGGAGGTCGAGCTGGCCGCGCAGCGGCTCGCCCGCCAGCGGCTGGCGGAGGTCCTCGCCCGGGCCTTCGACGAGGCCGACGTCGGCCTCGACCGCGCTCGCGTCACCCCCAACGGCCTCTCGGCGCTCGGCCCCGACGACGGCGTCCTCACCGAGACCACCGAGGCCGACTACGACGACGTCGACGACTTCCACGGCGCCGGGGCGCAGCCGGTCGTCGCTGCGTGGATGGACGAGAGCATCGACTACTGGCAGACGACGACCGTCCGCTACATCGACCTCGCGACGGGGGCCCCGAGCGCCACGCCGACGCTCGCCAAGGAGGTCACCGTCGAGGTCCGCGCGGCCCCGGCGGGCTTCGTCGGGGCGCCCCAGATCGCGGCGACGCTGAGCCAGATCGTCACCCCCACTTCCCAGCTCTAGCCATGGCGTTCATCTTCGACCACCTCGTCGCGTTCTTGGTGGGCGCGACCCTCCTCGGGGGGCTCCTGTTTTTTCAGCAGCGTGGCCAACAGACCGCCATCCAGTCGACGGTCCGCTACCGGGCCGAGACCCAGGCCGCCTCGTTCGTCGAGGTGCTCTCGCGCGACCTCGAGAACGCGCGGACGAGGCAGCAGGCCAAGGTCGCACTCGGGCTCTACGAGGCCGACGACGTGACGAGCGGGGGCGGCCCGCGCGAGCGAGCGCTCGGCGTCCACACGTCGGGCGGCGAGCTCGAATGGTTCCAGTTCGTGACGCTCGCCGACCCGTCTCTGGGCGAGGCCTCGCCGCTCATCGCCGTGGCCTACCGGATGGAACCGACGGGCGAGCAGACCACGGCGAGCGGCCAGGTCCGCGACCTCCACCGTGTCGTCCGCTACGTCTACGACGGGACCGGCGGCTGGGCCGAGGCCGGCGGGAGCCCCGCCACCGTCGTCGGGCTCGACCTCGTGGTCCCCGGCGGCGCGACGGGCCGGCTCACGGAGCTCCCCGCCCGCCTCGACGTGCAGGTG
>JAAXJP010000325.1 GCA_012269805.1 Rubrivirga sp. | reverse complement strand
ATCCGCTGGTTCGAGCGCGCGGCGACCGAGTTCGTCCACGCGCTCCTGGACTACTTCAGCGACCGGCGGCCCGGCGGACAGAGCGGCGGCGAGGGCTCGTTCGACCTCGTCATCGGAGGGGCCACGTTCAGCGGCGCGACCGTCTCCGAGGTCGAGGTCGTGCGGCTCGCGTTCGGCGATGCCGACAACACGTTCTTCCTCGACGACCTCCGCCCGGCCGGCGTGGAGCGCGTCGAGATCGACGGCCTCGGCGGGGACGACCAGATCATCGTCCGGGCCACCTCCGGCGACGACGTGATTGAGGTGACGCCCGGCCGGGTCGTCCAGCTCGGCGGCACGCTCGCCCTCGCGTTTCAGGACGTCGAGTCCCTGACGGTCGACGGGTTCGCCTCGTTCGCGGGCGGTCAGCCCACAGGGGACGACTCGTTCGTAACTGTCGGCCTGCCCGGTGTCGTGCAGTCGGTGAACGGCGGCGACGGGACGAACACGCTCACCGTCAACCGGGACGGTCAGGCCGCCACCGACACGGGCTCGGCCGTCGAGGTCGCGGGCGCCGGGACCATCGCGTACGCGTCGGTCACCGCGACGGTCGAGGACGTCCCGCTCCCGAACGCCCCCCCGACGGCGGCCGACGACGCGGTGACGGTCGAGGAGGACGGCTCGGTCGAGATCAACGTCCTCGACGGCTCCGCCTCGGGCGGAACGGCGGACACGGACCCCGACGGCGATGCGCTCACGATCGCGGCCGTGACGCAGCCGGCCGGCGGGACGGTCGAGGTCGGCTCGTTCGGCGACCTCCGCTACACGCCCGACCCCGACGCAAACGGCCCGGCCTCGTTCGCCTACACCGTCGCCGACGGCCGCAGGGGCACGGCCGAGGGGACGGTCTCCGTCACCGTCGTCCCGGTCAACGATGCCCCGACGGCGCCGGTCCTCACGGCCCCGGCGGACGGCGCGGCCATCGACCTCGGCGCCCCGGGGACCACGCCCGTCACCGTCGACTGGGTCGCGTCGACCGACGCCGACGGCGACGCGGTCACGTACCAGTGGCGCCTGTTCGCCGACGCCGAGCTCCGCACGCCCGTCTTCGCGAGTGATCTCCTCACCGACCCCTCGTTCACCACGACTGTCAGCGTGCTCCGCCAGGCGGCCGGCCTCGCCGACGGCGTGTCGGCGACGTTCTATCATCGCGCCGAAGCTTCGGACGCGGCCGGGCTCACGGTCGGCCCGGCCCGGACGGTCGAGCTGACGGGGTCCGCGGCGACGTCGTCGGAGGGTGATCCCATTGCTTTCCTCGTCCATAGCGCCGCGCCGAACCCGGCCTCGGCCCACGCCACGGTCCGGTTCGACTTGCCGGCGCGGAGCAAGGTGTCGCTGTCCCTCTTCGATGCGCTGGGGCGCGAGGTGGTGAGGGTGCCCCCGCAGGGGGTCGCGGCGGGGCGGGCTCATGAGATCCTCCTCCGCACGCGGGCGCTCCCGGCGGGCGTCTACGTGGTCCGTCTCACGGCCGAGGCCGGCGGGGACGTCGCGACGGCGACCCGACAGCTGTCGGTCGTGCGGTAGCCGTCCGGCTCCGGCAGCGGGAATACCCCGTTCACGGTATGGCGACTGTCGGACGGGTCCGTTAGGATCGACGTGAACCGACCTTGCGCTGCCATGTGGGTCCCACTCCGTGCTTCCCGTCTCGTCGTCCTCGGAATGTGTGGCCTGCTCGGGGCCGTCGCGACGCCGGCCTCGGCGCGGGGGGAGGTGACCGTGTTCGTGACGCCGAGCCCTCGGGTTTCGGGTGGCCTCACGCTCACCATCCTCTCGGATTCCAACCCGGGAGGGACCGTCACTAGCACGGTCTCCGTCGACGGCAACTTCGTCGTGGTGAACGGCGAACGCGTCCTCGAAGACGGGGAGCCGGTTCTGGCGGGCTTGATCACCGACGTGGAATTCATTGGAGACGCGGGGTCTGACGAACTCGCCTTTGAGGGCGTGCTCCCGACGCTCGGAGAGGTCCAGGCCGAGGGAGGGGCGGGCGACGACGTCCTCGTGGGGTACCCGTCTGCCACGAACAAGCTGTACGGTGGACCCGGTAACGACGACCTCACCGGAGGAGACCAGTACGATCTCCTGTCCGGCAACGAGGGCGTCGACCTGATCCGGGGGGGCGACGGATCCGACACGCTCTTCGGCGGCCCCGGCAACGACACGATGTACGGCGGGGACGGCAGCGATGAGCTGTTTGGGGGAGAAGGGGACGACCAGCTGTTGGGGGA
>JAAXJP010000697.1 GCA_012269805.1 Rubrivirga sp. | reverse complement strand
CGCCCTCGGGCGTCCCGGCGTCAAGCCCGCGGGCCTCGAGGGAGTCGGCGAGCATCGCCCGGAGCCGATTCCGATCGTCCTGGACGCGCTGGAGGAGGAACGTCGAGCCGAAGTTGATCTGGAGCACGCCGCCGTTCTCGGCGAGGCGCCGGATCCGGTCGTCGTCGAGGTTCCGCTCGAAGCCCGGCGTAAAGTGGCGGGCCGACGAGTGGGTCGCGAGCACGGGCACGTCCGTCACCTCCAGGACGTCGTCGAAGGCGGCGTCCGAGACGTGCGACACGTCGACCATGATGCCGAGCCGGTTCATCTCGCGGACGACCTCGCGGCCGAAGTCGCTGAGGCCGCCGTGCGTGCCGGCGTCGTCGTAGCTCGAGTCCGAGATCTCGTTGTCGCGGCTGTGCGTGAGCGTGACGTAGCGGATCCCGCGGTCGCGGAAGTGGCGGAGGTTCTGGAGGTCGCCCTCGACGGGCGCCCCGTTCTCCATGCCCAGCGCGAAGAGCACGCGGCCCGGCCGGCGGAGCCGCTCGACGTCGTCGACGGAGCGGACGACGGCGAACTTGTCGGGGGCCGCCTCGGCGATCCCCTCGACCATGTCGAGGAGCGAGTCGGCGAGGGCGCGCGCGCCGCCGGTCTCCTGGTAGGAGGCCGGGATGTAGATCGACATGAACGCGACGTCGAGCCCGCCGGCCACGGCGCGGGGGTGGTCGAAGTCGCCGGTCGCGGTCGGGCCCGAGACGTCGTCGGGCGATTCGCGGAGGCGGTACGGGACGTCGATGTGAGTGTCGACGACGAGGGCGTCCTGGGTGAGGGCGAGGGCGCGAGCGGGCAGATCCACGGGGTCGGGCGCGCAGCAGACCGTCGACGAACAGCCCGAGGCGGAGAGGGCCAGCGTGGCGGCGGCGAGCGAGAGGGCGAGGCGCATGGGAGGGGGGCGATGGGCGTGCAGTCTACGCCGATCCCGCCGGCCCGACGGGACCAACCTCCCCACCGAACGCACGTCGGCCCCGGCCGGGGACACACAACCCAGCCGGGACCGACGATCCGGGGACGGCTTCCCCCGGGGTGTCAGCCGAGCCAGTAGCTCAGCTTGAGGAGGAAGACGTTCGTGACCGGGTCGGTGAACAGGCCCGAGACGTCGCGGTCGAACTCGAAGGCCCCGTCGCGGGCGAACCCGTTCCGCTGCTGCTGCCACACCAGGAAGAGCGCCGAGCCGGGCCGGTATTCCCACCGCATGACGGCATTCCCCTGGAGCGCGCGGACGGTGAAGTTGGGGTTGTCGAACTCGACCGACCCGCCGTCGGCGCCCGTTACGACGTAGCCCGCCGGGACGTCCGAGCCGTCTTCGAGCACGGGCTCGATGGCACCGAAGCCCTGGCCGTAGATCGGGAAGTCGGTCTCGCCCGGCGCCGTCATCTGGCGGAACCCGGTGTAGCGGCCGCGAGAGACGAACGGGCGGACGTAGGTCTGGAGTGAGAGCGTCGGCGTGAACGTCCAGTTCAGGCGCGTGCCGAGGGCGAGCGTCGTCTGGTCGATCTGGCCGAACACGTAGCGCCGGCCGAACGTGGCCTCGAGGCCGGGCGCGTCGAACGCCCCGACGTACTGGCGCTCGTCGTGCTCGAGGTAGAGCTCGGGCCCGACGCTCAGCGTCACCGACGAGCTCGGCCGGATCTCGATGCCGGTCTCGAACCCGTTGAACTGGCCGCCGAGCGCGTTGCCGCCGACGCCCGTCCAGGCGTACCCGCTGACGGCCTTCCGGTCGTCGCTCCAGGCGTTGAGGTTGAGGTTCCAGCCGCCGGGCGTGCCGGCGAGGGGGCCGCCGCGCGTGAGCCGGTTGCTCGTGGCGGCCGTGTAAACCTCGCCGTTGACGCCGAAGCCCCAGAAGTTCTTGAACGTCCCGTTCGCGTTGCCGCCGAGGAACGTGGCCGAGTTGTTCCCGGCGAAGTCCCAGCGGGCACCCGCGAACACGTTCCCGCTGTAACGCTGGAACGGGCCGCCGCCCTGGCTCTCCTGGTACACAACGACGGACCCGATGCCGACCTCGTCGGCCCGGCTCTGGAAGCCGAGCTCGTTCGAGTCGAAGCCCGGCGAGTTGGCCGTCGCGTGGACGCTCCCGAGCCACTTCCCGCTCGTCTTGAGGACGTTGGCCTCGCCCGTCCAGCCGGAGAGCGCCGTCCGGGTCGGGTCGAGCTCGAGGTGGTCGGCGTCGGGGCGCTGGTAGAGGCGCGGGAAGGCCCTCTGGAGCCGCTCGATGGACGCCGCGCTCC
>JAAXJP010000505.1:916-2265 GCA_012269805.1 Rubrivirga sp. | reverse complement strand
GCGAAGGCGCGGGCGACCTCGTCCTCGCGGCCCTGCGCCGCGAGCGCGTCGGCCACGCCGCCGAAGGCGTCGACGGTGAGCGGGCTCGTCGGGTAGCGCTCGAACACGCGGCGGTAGGCGGCCTCCGCGAGCGGGTAGCGGCCCTGGTTGAGGAGCACGTCGCCGATGCCGAGGAGTGCCGCGGCACCCCGCTGGGGCCGCTCGTTCAGCACCCGCTCGTAAGCACCGATCGCGAGGCTGTCCTGCCCGCGCGCGGCGTAGAGCGCGCCCTGCTCGAGGAGCGCCTGCGCGTACCGCTCGGACTCGGGGTACTCGCGGAGGAGGCGGGCGTAGGCGCCGAGGGCGTCGTCGGTGCGGCCTTCGCGGCCCAAGACCTGCGCGGTCTGGAAGAGGGCGTAGTCGCCGCCCTGGCGGTCGGGCGTGGCGGCGGCCACGCGGCCGTAGACGAGGCGGGCGTCCTCGTAGCGGCCGAGGACCGTGTAGAGGTCGCCGAGGCGGAGGAGGGCGTCGGCGTAGTAGGGGACGAGTTCGCCGGAGCGCGTGTAGGCGGAGAGGAACCGCTCGAAGGCGTCGGCGGCCTCGGCGGTCTGGCCGCGCTGGTACAACGTCCACGCGATGACGTAGCGGGCGGCGTCGGCGCGGGCGTGGTCGGGGTAGCGGTCGAGGAGCTCCCGGAGGAGCGCCTCGGACCGGGCGTGGTCGCCGGCTTGGAACGCGGCCTCGCCGGCCCAGAACAACGCCTCGCCCGCGCGCGGCCCTGTCGGGTCGGCCCGGGTCACGGCGACGAGCGCGGCGACGGCCGGCTCGTATTGCCGGTTGAGGAACAGCGCGTACGCGTCTTGGAAGGCCACCTCCGCGCGCGTCTCAGCGGTGGCCGTGCCGAGGTCTTCGGCGCGGGCGAAAGCCTCACGTGCGCGACCGGTCTGGCCCGATGCCGCATAGGCCTCGCCGAGCATCCGGGCGGCCTCGCCGGCGTACGGCCCGCGCGGGCTCTGCCGGAGGAGTTGGTCGAAGGCCCGCGCCGCCGCGTCGTACTGACGGCGCTCGTAGCGGAGGAGGCCGAGCTCGAGGAGCGCCGGTTCGGCGTAGGCCCCGCCCGGACGACGCTCGGCCGCCTGGGTCCACCGGGCCTCGGCCTCGCCGAGCTGGCCGAGCTCTTTCTGGGCGATGCCTTCGTAGTAGGCGGCCTCATGGGCGACGGCGTCGTCCTCGGACGCGTTGGACACGCCGGCGCGGGCGATCCCGAACCAGTCGACGGCCCGGGCCCAGTCGCCCCGGCCGGAGGCCGCGCGGCCCTGCGCGAGCGCGGCGCGGCGGGCGTAGCGGCTGTCGGCGGGGACGTCGTCGAG
>JAAXJP010000505.1:0-906 GCA_012269805.1 Rubrivirga sp. | reverse complement strand
GTCGTCGCCCGCGCGTCGCCGAGGCGGAGCCACGTCTCGCCCGCGAGCAGTGCGCCTCGGGCGGCGTCCTCGCCCGCGAGTGTCTCGCGACGCTGGTCGGCCTCGGCGGCCCCTTCGGCGTAGCGACCGGCTCGGAGGAGCGACTCCGCCAACCCCAGCCCGGCGCGGGCGTTCTCGGGAGAGGCCGGATACCGCTCCTGCAACCGGCCGAACGCGGAGGCGGCCCGGCTCCAGTCGCCCTGGTCCACGCGCGTGGTCCCGAGGGCGTAGAGCGCGCGCGGCGCCGTCGGCGTGTCGGCGGTCGCGGCGCGCTCGAAGGCCGCCGCGGCAGCGTCGGGCCGCGACTGACGACGGTGGACGAGGCCGAGGAGGTGGGCCGCCTCGGCACGCGAGGCGTCGGGGCCGGGTGCGTCGGCCGCCGCCGCGAGGGCGTCCTCGGCGCGGGCGTCGTCGCCGCGGTCGTAGTAGTAGCGGCCGAGGGCGAGGCGCGCGCGGGGGCCGAACGGGTGGGCCGGATACCGCGCCTCGAACCGGGCGAACAGGAGGGCCGCCCCCTCCGCGTCGTCGGTCGCCAGCGCCGACTCCGCGCGGTAGAAGAGGGCCTCCGGAGCGCGGGCGTGGCGTGGGTAGCGGTCGAGGAACCGGCCAAAGGCGCGCTCAGCGGCGCCGTACTGGCCGCCGTCGTAGAGGAGCTTCGCGGCCTCGAAGGCCTCCTCCGACCGATCAGGACGGGCGTCGGCGACGCCCGCGGTCTGCGCGACGGCGGCGGGGGGGAGGCCGGCGAGCGCGGCGGGCAGAGCGAGCCCGAGGGCCGCGACGAGGCGGAGACGCGCCGGCACGCGGCGCGCGGAAAGAGACCGGGGCATGTGGGGGGACGGCGTCCGGCGAAGGGGGCAATCTACGGAG
>JAAXJP010000328.1 GCA_012269805.1 Rubrivirga sp. | reverse complement strand
CGCCGCTCGCCAGCCCCGTCGTCGGCGCCGGCGACCTGCCCGAGCCCGCCTGGGCCGAGGCCGCGTACGCCTCCGACTTCCGCGAGGTCGCGCCCACGTTCGGGGCCGCGCCGGCCGTCCGCACCGAGGCGCTCGTCACCTACTCCGAGACGCATCTCTACGTCGCCTTCCGGGCCTTCGACGACCCGGGCACGCTCCGCGCCACGCTCCGCGACCGCGATGACATCGCGCAGGAGGACTTCGTCGGCGTCGCGCTTGACCCGCGCGGCGAGGCCGACCGCGCGTTCATGGTCTACGCCAACCCGCTCGGCGTCCAGCAGGACGCGCTCTACGCCGACGGCGAGGAGGACGCCACGTTCGACCTCGTCTACGAGTCAGCCGGCCGCGTCACCGAGGCGGGCTACGTGGTCGAGATGGCCATCCCGTTCTCCGCCCTCCGCGTGCCGACCGACGGGCGGAGCTGGGCGCTCACGTTCCTCCGCGGGCACCCCCGCGACAGCCGCCGGGTCTACTCCTGGGCCGCCGTCGACCTCGCCGACCCGTGCTGGACGTGCCAGTTCGGCACCGCGCGCGGGATCGAGGGGATCGACGTCGGGACCACGGTCGAGGTGCTGCCCGCGCTCGTCGGGTCGCAGTCGGCCGCGGCCGTCGAGGGCGGCGGGTTCGACGCCGGCGCGGTCGGCGTGCAGCCGTCGCTGAGTCTCCGCTACGGGGTCTCCTCGAACCTCGCCGTGAGCGCGACCCTCAACCCGGACTTCAGCCAGATCGAGTCGGACGCGGCCCAGATTGACGTCAACTCGTCGTTCGCGCTGTCGCTGCCCGAGCGCCGGCCGTTCTTCCAAGAGGACGCCGAGGTGTTCGCCACACCCATGAGCGTCGTCTACACCCGGTCGATCAACGACCCCGTGGCGGCGACGAAGGCGACCGGCCGCGTGGGGCGGACCGAGTTCGCGCTCCTCAGCGCCGTCGACGAGCGGACGCCCCTCCTTCTCCCGTTCGCCGACCGGAGCGCGACGGTCGAGGCGGGCCGGTCCGCCTCGACGGTCCTGCGGGCCCGGCACGGGTTCGGCGAGGCCTCGTCGGTCGGCGCCACGCTCACCGACCGCCGGCTGTTCGAGGGCGGCGCCGGGACGCTCGCCAGCGCCGACGCCCGGGTCCAGCTCGGCGGGGCGTTCGCGCTCTCCGGGCAGGTCGCCCTCAGCCACACGCGCGAGGCCGACGACGCCCTCCGCTCCGAGGGGCTGGCCGGCCGCACCTTCGCCGACGGCCGCTACACGGCGGCCCTCGACGGCGAGGCGTTCACTGGCCTCGGCGCGACCGTCAACCTCAACCGGTCGTCGCGCGACTGGGTGCTCGACGCGACGTACGAGGGCTACAGCCCGACCTTCCGCGCGTCCACCGGGTTCGTCCGCCAGAACGACTACCACCTGCTCAAGGCCTACTACGGCTACCAGTTCCGGCCGGCCTCGCGGCTCGTCGAGCGCGTCTTCCCGCTTCTCGCCGCCTACCGGACGCTCGACTGGAGCGGCGCCGGCTGGCGGACGGTCATCCAGCCACAGCTCCAGTTCGACCTGATCGGCCAGACGAACGTCGGGGTGGCCTACGCCCACCGCTACGAGACCTTCCGCGGCGTCGAGTTCGACGGGATCGGCTACGGCGTGCTCCAGGCGCGGACGCAGTTCAGCGACGTCGTGAGCGGGAGCGGCTACGTCCAGGCCGGCGTCGACGTCGCGCGGTCGCTGGAGGTGCCGGTCGCCGGCGACTACCGCGCCGCGGGTCTCGACCTCACGCTCAAGCCGACGTCGCGCCTCCAGCTCCAAGCCGCGGCCAACTACGCCGCCATGCGCGACCGTGAGACGGGCGACGCGCTCTTCGAGGGCGTCGTGGTCCGGGGCCAGGCCCGAATGCAATTCACGCGCGAGCTGGCGGTCCGCCTCGTCGGGCAGTACGACGGGTTCTCGGAGCGCGTGAGCGTCGAGCCGCTCGTCTCGTACAAGCTCAACCCGTTCTCCGTCGTCTACCTCGGCTCGACGCACGGCTACGCCCACGACGCCGGCCTCGGCGGGGGTGTCGGCCCGTTCGCGCCGACGCAGCGGCAGCTCTTCTTCAAGGTCCAGTACCTGTTCCAGCGCTGAGCCCCGTCCCCAAGCCGGCGCCGTGTGGACCCTCGTGCCGGCCCAGGAGACGGCCCCGGGGCCCCCCCCCCCCGGGGGGGGGGGGGGGGGGTGGTTTGGCGGGGGCGGGGGGGGGGCGGCGCGGCGGCCCGG
>JAAXJP010000624.1 GCA_012269805.1 Rubrivirga sp. | reverse complement strand
GCGGCCGCGCCGGGCGTCGTCTTCGGGTTCAACACGTTCGCGAGCGAGGGATCCGGCCTCCGCGTCGTGGTCGACGAAGACACGCTTCTCTTCCCCCTCTCCGAGGTGTTTACCTCCATCGCCACCGACCCGCCAACGATGGCGCCGGCAGGCGTCCTCGGTCTCCGGGCCGGCTCCGGCGCCGCGATCCGCTTCGACGCCGACTTTTCTTCCATTGGCCCGACGCCGTTGGCGCGTGCCCGCGTGCGCCTCCCGGTCGACGCCTCGCTCGCTCGGGACGGGGCCTTCGTCCGGCCGATCGCCGACCGGTCGTTCCTCTATGGGATCCGAACGGTCGACGGAGAGGAAACCCGAACGCTGCTGTCCGACAACGTCCTCTACGACGGCGACGACGAGCTGACCGTCGTCGCGACGGGCACGCTCACGTCGCAGGTTCAATCGCTCTTGCTCGACCCCTCCGAGGCCTTCGAGCGGTACGAAGTCCGGCCCGTGGCGGGGATCGCCTCGCTGAACATCTACCCACTCGTCCTGCCCGAGTCGCAGCCCGAGGCGGGCCCCCGCTTCACGCTCACGCTCATCGGCTCCGCCCCGGAGTAGCAACGTCCGCGCCGTTCGCGTGTCCCCCGATTTGACCCCCACCTCGCTCATGCGCCTGTCCGCGCTCCTTCTCGCCCTCGTCGTTGGCACCGGTGTGCACGCGCAGGGCCAGAACAACTACGGCTCGATCTACTCCCTCTACGGCCTCGGCGAGCGAGTCGAGTTCGGGTCGTCCCAGTCCGCGGCGCTCGGCCACGCCGCGACGGCGCTCCGGTCCGGGACGTACGTGAACCTGTCGAACCCGGCGCTGTGGTCCGACCAGGGGATCACGACGTTCTCCGCCGGGGCCAGCCTCGCGACGGTCCGCGGAGAGGACGCCCTGACGGACGAGTCGAGCATCGGGACGGCCGGCGACCTGTCGTCGCTCCACCTCGGGATCCCGATCCTCCCCGCCCGCCTCGGCCTCACGCTCGCCTACCGGCCCTTCTCGCGCGTCAACTACCGCGCGGCCATCGAGGACTCGATCTCGGTCGAGGGCGACATGGCGCCGTACACCCTGAACCAGGAGGGCGCCGGCGGGCTCCAGCAGCTCTCCGCGGGCATCGGCGGCAAAGTCGGCTCGTTTCTTCAGCTCGGCGCCTCGGCCGACGTCCTGTTCGGCTCGCAGGAGCTCTTGCAGCGGACCGACTTCGACGACAACGCCTTTCTCGAGACGCGACAGGCACGTGTGACGCGGCTGCGCGGGGTCACGGCCACGCTCGGCGCCGCCGTCACGGCCCGCAACCTCGCGACCGACGACGACGCCCTCACGGTCGCCGCGTCGGTCCGCTTACCGGCCTCGCTCGACGGCTCGCGGACGGTCACGCTTGGCGAGAGCCTCGACCGCGACACGCTCCGCGCGCCGGATGGGAGCCTGTCCGTCGACGGCGACGTGACCATCCCGCTGGCCGTCCGAGGCGGGGTGGCCTACCTCTCCGGCCTCCGCTGGCTGGCGGCGCTCGACGCGTCCTATGAGCCCTGGTCCGGCTTCGAGAGCACGCTGCCCGTGGGCGGGTACGACCCGGCGTCCGGGCTCGACCTGCTCAGCGACCGGTTCCGGGTCGGTGGCGGCGTCGAGGTGACGCCGGCCGGGCGCGACCGGCGCGCGCCCGTGCTCCAGCGGTCGTCGTACCGGATCGGCGGGTACGCCGAGCGCGGGCTCTACACGCCGGCCGGCGAGGACGTCACGACGCTCGCCCTCACCGGGGGCGTCTCCGTCCCGAACCGCCTGACGGGCGCGCGCTTCGACCTCGGCCTGGAGGTCGGAACCCGCGGTTCCGCCGAGGGCGTACTCGTCCGCGACACCTTCTTCAAGGGCACGCTGACGCTCAACTTCGGCGAGCGCTGGTTCGTCCGCCGCCGCTTCGACTAGGTTCTGCGGCGACCTCCCCCCTTCCCACCCCCGACACGACACACCCTCGGCACATGCGACCGACCCGCCTCGCCCTCTTCCTCTTCGCCTTCGGCGTCTTCGCCGCGTGCAGCGCGCCGCCCTCCACGGGCGCCGGCTCCACGTCCTCGTCGAGCGAGCCGTTCGTGCCCGACACGCCGACGGCGTACGGCCCGGGCGACTACTGCGCCGACACGTACGTCCTGATCCAGGAGACGACGCGGGCCAACTTCAGCCTCGGGTCCGAGTACTACCGGAACGGGGACTACTGCGCGGCCTACCCGTACATCACGTGGCTCCTCGAG
>JAAXJP010000662.1 GCA_012269805.1 Rubrivirga sp. | reverse complement strand
CCCCGTAGGCGAGGTACTGCGTCACGAAGTCGGGCGCGCCCTCGCGGCCCGGCCGCGTCCGCGACGCCAGTCGGACGGCGTGCTCGACCACGTGGTCGGCCACGGGCGCGTTGCGGACGAGCGCCTGGTACGCGCCGAGGTCGCTAGAGGACAGGACCGGGCGGATCTCTCGGGCCTCGCCCGAGGTCGTGCCCTTGACGATGGCGACCTCGTCCTGGAACGGCGGGTAGTCCAGCCAGAGGTTGAGCATGAACCGGTCGAGCTGGGCCTCCGGCAGCGGGTACGTGCCCTCCTGCTCGATCGGGTTCTGGGTCGCGAGCACGAAGAACGGCTTCGGGAGGTCGAACGTCTGGCCGGCCGCCGTGACGTGGCCCTCCTGCATCGCCTCGAGGAGCGCGGCCTGCGTCTTCGGCGGCGTCCGGTTGATCTCGTCGGCCAGGATGACGTGGGCGAAGACGGGGCCCTTCACGAACCGGAACGCGCGGCGACCCGTGCCCGGCTCCTCCTCCACGACCTCCGAGCCCGTGATGTCGCTCGGCATGAGGTCCGGCGTGAACTGGATCCGGCGGAACGAGAGCTCGAGCGCGTCCGAGAGCGTCCGGATGAGGAGCGTCTTGGCCAGGCCCGGCACGCCGACGAGGAGGGCGTGCCCGCGCGACAGGAGCGCCACGACGAGCCCCTCGACGGCCGCCTCCTGCCCGACCACGGCCCGCCCGACCTCGGCGCGGAGCTGGCGGTACGCGTCCGCCAGCGCGTCGACGGCGGCGGGGTCTTTCGGGTCGATCGGCATGGAGAGGCGGGGGGAGAGGGGAAAACGAAAAAGGCCCGGGACCGCTCAGCCCCGGGCCTCCAAGATTACTCGGCCGCTAGCCGCCTGCCGGCGGCTGGTACTGCTCGGCCCGGATGTCGACGTAGACCGTCTCGCGGAGGTCGTTCACCCACTCCTGCAGGACCTCGTTCTGCTTTTCCTGGAGCGCGTACTGGCTCAGGAGCGCGTAGTCGTCCGTGACGGAGAGCGGGTGGGCCGGCGTCCGCTTCTGCAAGAGGACGATGTGGAAGGCCTGCGTGCCCTCGGCGTCAGCGAGGGTGACGGGCGCGGGCTCCGAGATCTCGCCGACCTCGAGGGTGTCGATGGTCGCGCGCCACTGCGGGCCCAGGCCCTCGGCCGAAAGGTCGCGCTGGCGCGTCTGGGGGACCGAGACGTAGCCGCCGCGGGCGGCGCTCGACGGCTCCTCGGAGTGGCGTCGGGCGATGGCCTCGAACGGCGTCCCGGCCTGGATCGAGTCGCGGAGGGCCGACAGCGCGGCCCGGGCCGCCTCGGCCTCGCCCTCGCCGACCTCGACCTGGAGGAGGATGTGGTTGAACGAGATCCGGTTGCCGTCCCGCGAGTTGACGCGGAGGACGTGGTACCCGAACGGCGTCTCGAACACGGGCGAGATCGAGCCCGGCTCGGCAGCGGCCGCAGCCGCCTGGAAGCGCGGCTCGAGGTCGGTCAGGCGGAGCGTCGTGTACAGGCCGCCGTTCTGGGTCCCGTCGCGGTTCGTGTTGCCGGGGTCGTCGGAGTAGCGGTTGGCGAGCTCCTCGATGGTCGCCTGTTCGGCGAGGATCGAGTCGCGGAGGGCGTTGGCGAAGGCGCGGACGCGGGCCTCGCCGGCCTCGTCGCTGGCCGGGATCTTGACGATGTGCGCCACGCGGACGAGCTCGGGCACCTCCGGCCGCTCGCTCTCGGGGATCCGGTCGAACCACGCGCGGACCTCGCCCGGCGTCACCTTGACCTCGCGCATCCGGCGGCCCTGGTACTGCTGGAGGAGGAGCTCGTCGCGGACGTCCTCGCGGACCGACACCTTGATCTCGTCGATCGACCGGCCGTAGGCCTGGACGAGCGCGGCGTCGCCGCCGACCTGCGCGGCGAGCTGGGCGACCTGGGCGTCGACGCGCTGCGAGACGATCTCGTCGGTGACGTTGAGCGTCGTGTCCTGCCGGGCCCGGGCGATGATGACGCGCTGGTCCACGAGCCGGTCGAGCGCGCGGCTCCAGAGGTCCGGCGGGGCCTCGCGGCCCTGCGTCGTCTGCTGGACGAGGGCGTCGACCTCGGAGTAGAGGACGACCTGCTCGCCGACGACGGCGGCGATGCCGTCGAGGCGCTGGCCCGGGGCCACGGGCTGGGCCACGGCGCCGGCGGCGACGAGGAGGAGGAGGGCGGAGAGAATCGGTCGCATCAGGCGGGGAGAATCAGTCGGGGGCCAGTACGGCTGGGGGCGGCGTCGTATTG
>JAAXJP010000433.1 GCA_012269805.1 Rubrivirga sp. | reverse complement strand
GAGGCGGCTCCGGAGCCGTGCGCAGGCCGGGCTGGATTCGCGAGACAGAGCCTAGAACGCCAGCTGCATCGTGGCGGGCGGGTTGAAGTAGGCCGTCCCGCCCTTCACGCTCCCGATCTGGCGGACGAGCTCGTCGAACGTCGCCGGCGCCCGCACGAAGTCGATCTTCGACGAGTCGACGATGAGGAGCGGGCTCTTGGAGTAGTGGAAAAAGTACTGGTCGTAGGCGCCGACCAGCTCCGCGAGGTACGCCGGGTCCATGTTCGACTCGTAGCTCCGGCCCCGCAGCGCGACGTTGTGGAGCAGGCGGTCGACCGAGGACCGGAGGTAGACCACGAGGTCCGGCACCGGCGCCGACGGCTCCATGATGCCGTACAGCGTCTCGTAGAGGCGGACCTCGTCGCCGTCGAGCGTGACGTGAGCGAAAATCCGGTCCTTGTCGAACGTGTAGTCCGAGACGACGTGGTCGACGAAGAGGTCGCGGGCGGCGAGCGCCTTCTGCTGCTTGAACCGGCTGGCGAGGAAGGCGAGCTGCGTCTGGAGCGCCCACCGGTCGCGGTCGCCGTAGAACCGGTCGAGGAACGGGTTCTCCTCGAACTCCTCCTCGACGAGCTTCCCGCCGGCCCGCTCGGCCAGCATCCGCGCGAGCGTCGTCTTGCCGGCGCCGATGACGCCCTCGACGGCGACGTATCCGAGGTGGTCGGGGAGCGTGGGGGCGGGCATGGCGTCGGCGCGGTGGAGGGACAAGATCGCTGACGGGCACGGCCAACGTCGGCCGGAGCGGGTGACGACCGCACGTCAGCGCGTCAGGATTCCGTGAGGACGAGGCCGGTCCGCTCGACGCGCCCGCGGTCGGGGCACGCCGCGAGGAGTTGGTCCACGGTCCGCCCGAGGCCAGGGACCTCGACGGGGCCGGCCACCTCGGCGAGCGGCGCGAGCACGAACCGCCGCTCGGCGAGCGCGGGGTGCGGGACGACGAGGGCCGGCGACTCGACCTGCTGGTCTCCGAAGAGGAGCAGGTCGAGGTCGAGTGGGCGTGGCGCCCACTTCAGGGCCTCGGGGTCGCGGCCGGCGTCGCGCTCCGCCGCGTGGAGCGCGCGCAGGAGCGCGTGCGGCCCGAGACCCGTCCGCAGCCCGACGGCGGCGTTGAGGTGGTCGGGCTGCGGGTCGGCGCCGGGCAGAACGAGGGCCTCGGTCTCGTAGACCGCGCTGGTCGCCAGGACCTCGGTCTCGCGGAGCGCGTCGAGCGCGGCGACGGCGCGCCGAAGCGCCGCCAGGCGGTCGCCAACGTTGGCGCCGAGGGCGACGAACGCCTCGGTCACGGCGCGTGCCGGACGACGACCTCGGCCCGGTCGCACGGCCCGCCGACCGGCGGGTTGGGCTTGCGGACGGTCACCTCGACCTCCGCGACCGCGGGGTAGGCCGCCCCGACGGCCTCGGCGATCCGCCACGCGACGCGCTCGATGAGGTACGACGAGTTGCCCGTCACGACCTCGCGCACGAGCGCGTACACCTTCTCGTAGTCGACGGTCTTGGAGAGGTCGTCGCCCTCGGCGGCCTCCCGGACGTCGAGCGCCATCGCCACGTCGACCTCGTACCGCCCGCCGATCCGGTGCTCCTCCTCCATCACCCCGTGGTGGGCATAGAAGACGGCGTTGACGAGGCGGACGGTCGCCAGTGGAGTGGGCACGCGGACCTACGGACGGATGGACGGGTCGCTCAAGATCGCCTCCGGCAGGCGGAGACCGCACTCGGACACCCACAAGTCCACGAGAACACGGGTCGACTCACAGCCCCAGCGTGTCAAGAAGCCGCCGGCCGTCGGCGTCGAGGTCGCCCGCCTCGCGCGCGGCGAGGAGGCGGCCGGCGTAGAGCGTAGCGTAGAGGCCGAGGACGCCGTCGTCACGCCGGCGGTGCTCGTCGAAGAGCGCCGTGGCCTCAGCGCTCCGCCAGGCGTCGGGGACGTAGATCGCACGCGGGCCGAACGGGCCGTCACTGGCCTCGCCGGGGAAGCTCTTCTCGGGCTCGAACAGGCGCTGGCCGAGGTGGCAGCCGGTGCACTGCGTCGGGACGCGGAGCGGGCGGGGCTCGGTCTGGGTCGCGGGAGCGAGCGCGCCGTCGGGGCCGTAGACCGCGAAGTCCCAGTAGCCGTCCGGGCGGCGGTGCTTGACCGTCGTCTCGACCACGTCGCCGTCGATCGCGTGCTCGCCGACGATCCAGGTGCCCGCTGGGTAGTCCAGCGAGCCGCTCGAGGCGAACGTGTGCATGGCCTCACGGAGCGCGTCGAGCGGAACGTGGATTCGCCGTCGCGCGGCCGTCATCACACCGTCGACCTCGACGGTGAACCAGTCGGGCTCGCCGGCGGTGTAGTCGGCCTGCTGGCGGAGGGCGTCGAGCGTCGGCGGGAGGCCGCGGGCGTCGACGTAGGTGGCTTCGAGCATCGCCGCCAGCTCGTCCCAGTCGATCGTCCCGTCGCCGTTCGCGTCGGCGAGCGCGGCCCGGGCCGCCTCGGGGAGCCGTTGGGGGTGGAGCACGAGGTCGTCGCCCTCGCCCGAGAGAAGCCCGGCCTCCACCGGGTCGCCGCCGTCGGGGCCGACGTAGGCGCCGAGGACCGAGCCGAGCAACTTGGCGGGGTCGTCGCGGGCGAGCCGGAGCGGGACGGCGTCGGCCGTCTGGACGTCGACCGGACCGCTCCCGCCACAGCCGGCGACGAGGAGAGCTGCGAGGAGCGCCGTCCACCCGGCCCACCTCGGCACCGAGGTGGAGGGGGCCGGAACGCGAAGGTCGGCGGTCGTCATCGGAGGGCGTCGAGCGCGGCGCGGGCGCGGGCGTCGGTGGGGTCGAGGCGGAGGAGCTGCTGGAAGCGCGCGCGCGCCTCGGCGGTCCGGCCCTGCTGCGCGAGGATGAGGCCGAGGTTTCCGAGGGCCGAGCGCTCCTCGGGGTCGAGGCGGAGGGCCGCCTCGAACTGGGCGCGCGCGGCGTCGGGGTCCCCCGAGGCCAAGAGCGCGGCGCCGAGGTTGGCGCGGGCCGTCGCGATCCGGGGGTCGAGAGCGACGGCGCGGCGGAGGGCGGCGAGCGCGCCGTCGGCCTGGTTCTGGCGGAGGCGGACGAGGCCGAGCGCGTTCCACGCGTCCGGGTGGCGGAGCGGGTCCTGCGCGACGGCCGTCTCCAGCGCCGCCTCGGCCTCGGCGAGCCGGCCCGTCTCGGTCAGCGCGGTCCCGAGGCGGACGCGGGCCTCGGTCAGCATCGGCGCGAGGCGGACGGCGGCGCGGTAGGCGTCCGCCGCGTCGCCGTGCCGCCCGCGCTCCGACTCGGCGACGCCGAGCCAGAGGGCGGCGTACGGGTCGCCCGGGTCGCGCGCCGCGGCGTCGGCGAGCACGTCGCGGGCCGTCGCCGTCGAGTCCATCGCGAGCAGCGCCCGGCCGAGCGCGACGCGGAGGTCGGTGCGCTCGACGCCCGCTGCCAGCGCCCGGCGGGCGAGGCTCGCGACGCGCGGGAGGTACGCCGGGAGCGGGTGCTGCGTCTCGTAGAGCGCGAACGTCGCGATCGCGAGTTGGGCGCCCGCGACCGCCGGGCTCGGCGGGTCGCCGCCGCCCGCGAGGTTCACGAGTCGGAACGGCGTGTCCCCCCGCGTGTCGTCGACGGTGGACTGCGCCGCTGACGAGGCCGGCGGGTCACGGCGGATCCAGTGGTCAGTAAACGAGACGTGGGGGATGTCGGACGTGCCCGACGTCCGCATGTGGCAGCTCACGCAATCGCCGGTCACCGCCTCGGCGACGCTGCCGACGTCTGGGCGCGAGCATGCGTCGAGGTGCGCGCTGGGCCCGTGGCACGAGGCGCAGGTCTGGTTAAAGTGATCCGCCGGGAGCGCCTCGTTCGCCACGTGCGGGTCGTGGCACGTCGTGCACGTCATTTCGCGGTCGGTGCCGAGGCTCTCCTCGAAGCACGCGCTCCGCATCATCCGCTCAGCATGGCTGGCGATCCCGAAGCGAACGGGGTCCTCGACCGAGGCCTCCGTCGCGAACACGGCGCGGTGGGCCGCCAGCGGCCGGCCCGGGCGGTACGTCGTCGGGTCCTCTCCGGGCGCGAACACGCTCGTGCCCGTGAGGTGGCACTGCTGGCAGACGTCGAGTTGGAGGTCGCTCGGCAGCCGGGCCGGGTTGACGATCCGCGGATCCGAGGGCTCGCCGCCGGCCTCGTACGCCGAGACGTGCGCGGAGCCGGGCCCGTGGCACCGCTCGCACGAGATGCCCAGCGGCACGTCGGTGTAAAAGTTCTGGCTCGTCTCGTGGCCCGGCCGCGCGTCGTGGCAGGTGAGGCACTCGAGTGTGATGGGCCGGTCGAAGCGCGCGTTGCCGTCCTCGTAGCCCGGGCTGAGGTCCCAGATCGCGCGTTCGACGTACCACGTGAGGGGCATCTCGGTGAGGTACTCGCCGTGGGGCCCCTCACCGCCGGCCCCACCCGCTGCCAGGAGGTACGACCGCGTCGCGTTGCCGGACCCCACCACGTAGTCGACCGCCTCAACGCGAGCGTAGTCCGCGTCGTCGCGCCGCGTCTCGCGCATCAGAAGCGTGTCGCCACGGACGAACGGCTGGTAGCAGTACCCGTCAGGCGCACAGACCGTCGGACCGGCGCCGTCCGGGCCGAATCGCTCGGGCGCCGTCGCGGGGTCGAACCGGCTGAGAGAGCGGCCCATCCCCGTCTGCGCGTAGCTCGTCGCGAGGTCGGCGTGGCACTGCTGGCAGGCCCCGTCCCCGACGTAGGTCCACGCCGCGTCGTCCGCGACCTCGGCCGTCGAGGCGCGGCAGGCGGAGAGGGCGTAGGCGGCGACGAGGAGGGCCGCGGTGAGGGCGAGGGCGAGGCGTCCGGACACGCGATCGGGGGCGACGCCCGAAGATACCGGGGGCGGACGCACCCCTACAGGCCTTCCGAAGGGCATGGCTGTTGCACCTCCCCCCGCTGACACGCCGCCGTTCCAGAACGGCCCCCTCAGACCCGTGCCGATTACCGATCTACTCGACCGCGTTCCATTCTCGCCCCGCGCGTCCGGCGCCGGGGCGGGCGTCCCCGCCGCGGAGGCCGGCCACGACGCGGCCCCGGCCGATGCCCGCCCTTTCGAGATCGAGCTCCCTCCCGTCGAGCGGATCGGCGACGGCGCCATCCCCCTCCCTGACCGGCCGCTGGACGCCATCGCGCCTCATTCCAGCGGCTCCCCCGACGGAGACACCGAGGCGGAGGTCCCCGAAACAGAGGGCTCCGAGCCGTCGCCGGCACCCCGACCGGTCCGTGCCTCGCTCCCGCCCCTGCCGAGCTGGGGAATCGCCCTCGTCGGCGCCCTCTCACTCGCGTGCCTCGCCCTGACGGCAGCCCTCGCGATCGCCGCGACCGACCGCCCCCGGGTTGAGGCCGCGCCCGCGCCCGCCGATACGGAGGGGGCCGCGGCGCCCGACGCCGCCGAGCCCGCCTCGGCGACGTCCTCGACGCCCCCGCTGGCGCCCTCCGTCTCGCCTGCCGACTTTTCCGCTGACCCCGCCCCGATTCCCGTCGACCTCCTCACGCGGCTCGAAGAGGCCAGCAGCGAGCCGCTCGACGTCGAGCTCTCGCGCCTCCTCGACGCGATCCAGCACGGCTTCGGCCGGCGGAGCGCGCAGCTGGAGCCGACGCTTCGCTCGTACGTCTACCGCATGGCGAGCCGGTTCGAGTGGAACCCCGACTCGTTCCGCGTCGCCGTGACCGCCCCCGATCCCGACCTCGCCGCCGCCCGCGCGGTTCTCCTGGAGCGCCTCTTCGAGGACGCCGTCGCCGCCGGCCGCCTCGACGTCGGCACCGGCGTCGGCCCGCACGCCCTGACTCTCGTTACCGAGTAGCCCGATGCTGTACCTCATCATCGCCCTGGCCATCATCGCTGGCTCCGCCATCGTCGGCCTCACCGGCGCCTACTTTATCCGGGCCAAGCGGTCGGAGGACGCCGAGGCCCAGCCGCGGCCCAACATCGCCTCGTCGGCCGCGCCGCAGAAGATCGAGGAGGAGGTCAAGACGATCGGCGAGCAGATCGAGAAGGCCATGTCCGACCAACGCCTCCAGGGCGAGACGCAGCGCCAGCTCCTCTCGCAGAAGCTCGACTCGGTCCGCCAGTCGGTCGAGACGCAGCGGCACCAGGTCGAGGGCCTCCGCAACGAGTTCCGGCACGAGGCGAAGCGGCGCGACCACGAGATCGAGCAGATCCGCAGCCAGATCGGGACGATCCAGCAGACCGTCGGGATCTCGGCCGGCACGCCACCGCCGGCGGCCCTCCCCCCCGCTTCCGAGCCGACCCCGGAGGTCCCGGAGGCTTCCCCCTTCTTCTCCGTCGAGGACCCGCCCGACGCCGAGCTCGACGCGACGACAACGGACGAGGCCGACGCGAGCCCGTTCGAGGAGTTCACCTTCGCCGAGGCCGCGCCGCCTGCCGCTCCAGAGCTGGAGCCCACGCACGACCCCGACGCCGAGGCGGGCCCGGACGCACGAGAGAGCGGCGTCCTGTTCGCGGAGGAGTTCTCGTTCGCGGAGCCCGCCACCGACCAGCCCTCCACCGACCAGCCGTCCTTCGAGGAGCCGCCCTTCGAGGAGGTGCCGTTCAAGGTGCCCCCCGCCTCGGACGACGCCGTCGACCTCGACGCGCCCGCGCCGCCGGCCGCCGAGGCCGCTCCGGACGAGGACGAGACGATCGACGACGTCACGTTCGAAGAGGCCACCTTCGACGAGTCGGCCTTCGAGGAGGCCACCTTCGAGGACGTCTCGTTCGAGGAGGATCCCCTGGCGAGCGGGCCCGTGCTGTCGCAGGAGACGTTCGTCGAGCCCGACTTCACAGCCATCGAGCCGCCCGAGGCGAACGGCGAGGACCCCGCGGACCCGTTCGCGACGGCCCCGCTTCACGACGAGCCCGTAGGCGGCGACAGCGCCGCAGCCGGCGACGTTCTCGACACGTGGTCGCCCGCCCCGCCGACGACGTCGACGCCGGAGCCCCCGGCCGTCGAGGCCGTCCAGGAGGGGCCCGACGTCATGCCCGAGCCCGTGTCCGACGACGAGACGGCGTGGATCGCTCGCCCCTCGGCCCCCGACGTCGCCCGCCCCGTCGTGGCGTCGCCGGACGACTTTATCATGTTCTCGCCCAGCCGGCCCAGCATGCCGGCTCCGGCGCCCGAGCCCGCGCCGGAGCCGGCTGGCCTCGTCGACCTCGACGCGTTGACGGGCACGCCCGACCTCTCGGCTCCGGCCCCGGACGCATCGGAGGAGCCGGCTCCCGAGATCGCGGCCACCGCCCCGGTGCCGACGGCCGCCTCGGAGCCAGCCGCGATTCCGCAATCCGACGACGCGGGGGAGCCGGCCGTGGGCACGGTGGCCCATGCCGAGCCGGCGACGGACGCCGAACCGGAGGCCTACGCCGAACCGGAGGCCGCCGCCGAGGCGGACACCGAGCCCGCCAACGCCGCCCCGGAGGGCGCCGAAGACCTCACCATCATCACGACGATCGACGAGGACACCCAGCGGCGCCTCTATGAGGTTGGCGTCCTCACGCTCGACGAGATCGCGCAGTGGGGCCGTGGCGACGCCCGACGCATCGGGAGCCGCGTTCAGGTCACCGAAGACACGATCATGAACCAGTGGGTCTTCGAGGCCCAGGCCGCCCTCTTCCAGCGGTACTCGCAGCAGGTCGGCGCGTAGCCTACGCGGCGACGATCGTCGGGACGGCCGAGAGCCGCCGGAACGCGTCGATCCGGCCGTCCAGCTCCTCGGCCGTCACGGTGAGCAGCCGGTCGGCACCGAACGCCTCGACCACGAACGACGCCAGCGCGCTCCCCACCACGACGGCCTGGCGCATGGCCTCGGCGTCGGTGCTCCCGAGGCGGGCGAGGTGGCCGGCGAAGCCGCCCAGAAACGTGTCGCCCGCGCCCGTCGGGTCGATGACGTCCTCCAGCGGGTAGGCCGGCGCCGAGAACACGTCGTCGCCGCAGAACAGGAGCGCCCCGTGCTCGCCCTTCTTGATGATGAGCGTGCTCGGCCCCATCTCGCGCACGGCGCGGGCGGCGCGGACGAGGTTCGGCTGGCCCGAGAGCTGACGGGCCTCCTCGTCGTTGATCACGAGGACGTCGACGCGGCGGAGCGTCTCGGCGAGCGCGTCCGGCGTGTTCTCGATCCAGAAGTTCATCGTGTCGGCCACGACGAGGCCCCGGCCGTCGGTCTGGTCGATCACCGACGACTGGACGGTCGGGTCGAGGTTGCCGAGGCAGACGATCTCCGGCGCGCGGTAGCTCTCGGGGAGGTCCGGCTCGAACGTCGCGAGCACGTTGAGGTGCGTCGCGAGCGTGTCGCGCGTGTTGAGGTCGTAGTGGTAGCGGCCGGCCCAGAAAAACGTCTCGCCGTCGGGGTCGCGGACGAGCCCCTCGACGTCGACGCCCCGCGACGTGAGCGCCTCGACGTGCGGGTCGGGGAAGTCGCGGCCGACGACGGCGTTGAGCAAGACGGGCGCGTCGACCACGCGGGCGGCGAGGCTCGCGTAGGTCGCCGAGCCGCCGAGGATCCGTTCGGCGCGGCCGAACGGCGTCTCGACGGTGTCGAAGGCGACGGTTCCGACGACGAGGATGCTCATGGGTCTGGGGCGGTGGGCCGAAGGGTACGCCCGAACACAGAGACCGGGGCGCCCCGCTCGGGGGCGCCCCGGTCAAGACACGAGAGATTCAACGCCCGCTAGGAGCGGACCTTGCCGACCCAGTCGTCGAGCTTGGCGGCGAGGACGCCGGTCACGGCCACCTTGGCCGCGTCGGCGATCGTCTCGGCGAGGTCCTTCGACTTCTCGTAGCCCGCCTCGGCCGCGTCGCCGGCCCGGTCGGCGGCCTCCTTGAGCGCCTCGGACGCCTTGTGGAGGCTGGCCTGGAGCGTGTCGCCGGCGTCGTCGGCGAAGGCGGCGGCGTCCTTCGAGTAGACCTTGCCCCGCTTCTTGGCCTCCTTCGAGTAGACCTCACCGCGCTTTTTCGCCTCCTTGGCGATCTGGCGCGCGCGCGTCTCGACGCGGTCGGCGAGGGACGGCGGGTCGGGGTCGGGGATGAGGGCCATCACGAGGCGCCCGGCCAAGAGTCCGATGCCGGCGGCCCCGAGGAC
>JAAXJP010000634.1 GCA_012269805.1 Rubrivirga sp. | reverse complement strand
CCCCACCCCCAACCCCAACAGCCTCAAGTTCGAGGTCGACGGCGCGACGCTCATCGACGGCGGGCTCGAGGCGTTCCACTCGGCCACCGAGGCGAACGGGCACGCCCTCGCCTCCGAGCTGTTCTCGCTCCGCGGGGTCGAGACGCTCCTCATCGTCCCGGCCTTCGTGACGGTCACGAAGCACCCGGCCGCCGACTGGGACCTGCTCGCGGAGGGCGTCGAGCAGGTCCTCCGCGACCACCTCTCAGACGACTGACCGCTACGCCCCCGCCGCCTCGGTCCGGGCCCGGGCCGGCTCGCGGATCAGGTCCGCGGCGCGCTCGGCGATCATGAGCGTCGGCGCGTTCGTGTTGCCGTTCGGGATCGCGGGCATCACGGACGCGTCGACCACGCGGAGCCCGTCGACACCGCGGACACGGAGGTCGAGGTCGACCACCGAGTCGTCGTCGGCCCCCATCCGGCAGGTGCCGACCGGGTGGTACAGCGTCTCGCACGTCTCGCGGACGTAGCGCTCGAGGTCTGCGCGGGCGAACGACGCCAGTTCGGGCGTGGCGAGGTCGCCGCGGTAGCGGTCGAACGGGGCGGCCTCAGCGATCTGGCGGGCCCGCTCGATCCCGGCCACGAGCACGGCGAGGTCGGCGGGCTCGGCCAGGGCGGCCGGGTCGAGGGCCGGGTGCTCGGTCGGGTCGGCGCTGCGGAGCCAGAGGCGGCCCCGACTTTTCGTCCCGACGAGCGTGGGTCCGAGGGAGAACCCGTGCTCCGTCGGTGGCTCCAGCCCGTGCCCGCGGAACATGGCGGGGGCCACGTGGAACTGGAGGTCCGGCACGCCCCCGGCGCCCGACGTGTCGAGAAAGGCGCCGGCCTCGGCGACGTTCGAGCTCAGCATCCCGCGCCGCGTGACGAGGTAGCGAAGCGCGCTCGCGATTCCGTCGGCGTTGACGAGGGAGATCGGCTCGCGGAGCCGGTAGTGGAGCCCGACGATCAGGTGGTCCTGGAGGTTCTCCCCCACCCCGGGCCGATCCGCGACCACGTCGATCCCGAGGCGGGCGAGGTCGCCGGCGGGGCCGACGCCGGACAGCATCAGGAGCTGCGGCGAGTTGACGGCGCCGCCGCACACGATCACCTCACGCTCGGCGCGGACCGTCACGATCTCGCCGTCGACGTCGGCCTCGACGCCGACGGCCCGTCCGTTGTCGATCACGACCCGCCGCACCAGGGCGCCCGTGCGGACCTCCAGGTTCTCCCGCTTGCGCGCCGGACGGAGGAACGCCGAGGCCGACGACACGCGGCGCCCGCGGCGCTGCGTGAGCTGGTACAGCCCGGCGCCGGCCTGCTCCGGCCCGTTGAAGTCGTCCGTCCGCCCCACCCCGACCGCCTCGGCGGCCTCGACGAACGCCTCGCTGATCGGGCTCGGGTCCGACGGGTCCTCGACGCGGAGCGGCCCGCCAGCGCCGTGGTAGGCCGAGGTGCCGCGCTCGTTGTCCTCGCTCCTCTTGAAATACGGCAACACGTCGGCGTAGCCCCAGCCCGTGCAGCCGTCCGCGGCCCACCCGTCGTAGTCGGCGTGGTGGCCGCGGATGTAGATCATCGCGTTGATCGACGACGACCCGCCGAGGACCTTGCCCCGGGGCCAGTAGAGCGACCGGCCAGCGGCGCCGGGCTGGGGCTCCGTGTGGTAGTTCCAGTCGGCCTCGGTCTGGAACAGGCGCGAGAACGTGGCCGGGATGTGGATCTCTGGCCGGTCGTCCGAGCCCCCCGCCTCGAGGAGGAGGACGCGGACGTCGGGGTCTTCGCTGAGGCGGGCGGCCAACGCGCACCCGGCCGTGCCGCCGCCGACGATGAGGTAGTCAGTCATGGGTCCGTTGACGCAGTGCGGCAACGTACCGCCGCAGAGCGGCAGCGACAACGTACTCTCGGGGCACGCCCTGGTCCCGCCGCCGGTCGGAGGCGGCTGGGAGTGGGCCGCGCAGCCGACCCGGGGCGTGCTTCTAGGCCGCCGCCGGCCAGCCGTCGGGGCCGTCCAGGCGGACCGCCAGGTCGCCGCGGAGCAGCGCCTCAAGGTCGCGCCCGGCGAACTCATAGCGCCAGCCGGGGAGCGCGTCGCGCACGGCGTCGGGCCCGGCCTCCACGAGGTCCGTGAGTTCGGACTTCGTCGCGATAAGGAGCGAGTCCACCCCCTCGCGCTCGCACCGGCCGGCGACAAACCCCTGGGCGATGAGGAGCCGCGCGGCGCGACGGTGGTCGTCGGGTCCCGGGCGTCCGCGGCGCTCGAC
>JAAXJP010000082.1 GCA_012269805.1 Rubrivirga sp. | reverse complement strand
CCCCCGATGACCCCCGAGACCGCCCTCCACTGGACCCAGACCGCGCTCACGACGGCGCTCATGGTCGCCTCGCCGCTCCTCGCCGTCGCCCTCGGCGTCGGCCTCGTCGTGAGCCTGTTCCAGGCCATGACGTCGATCCAGGAGATGACGCTGAGCGTGATCCCGAAGATGCTGGCTGTGGCCGCCCTGCTGCTCCTGCTGGCCCCGTGGATGATCGAGGTGATGACGGACTTTTCGGCCGAGGTCTTCCGCGCCGTCGCCGACGTGTCGCACTAGGGCCGGGGAATGATCGGCGCCGACCCGGCCTCGCTGCTCCGCCTCGCGCTCGTGTTCGGGCGCGTGAGCGGGGTGATGGTGGCCGCGCCCGTGTTCAGCCAGAAGGGCGTGCCGGTCCCGCTGAGGGTGCTGTTGAGCGTTCTGCTGAGCGTGATCCTGACCGGGTTCGCCCAGGGTCCGCTGCCGCCGCACGCCGCCCACCCCGTCGGGTTCGTGCTGGCCGTCTCGGTCGAGGTCCTGACGGGCCTCCTGATGGGCTACGCGGTCCGGTTCGTGTTCTGGGCCGTCGACGTGGCCGGCGAGGTCATCGGGTTCCAGATGAGCCTGTCGATGGCCCAGGCCTACGACCCCGTGAGCGGCTCGTCGGCGAACCCGCTCGGGCGGGTCGTGACGTGGCTGTTCCTCCTCGTGTTCGTCCTTCTCGACGGGCCGCAGTCGCTCGTGGTGGGGCTGGCGCGGTCGTTCGTGGCCGTCCCCCTCGGCGGGGCCGACCTCGCCGCCGGCGGGCCACTCCTCCTGTCGTGGACCGGCGGGTTCTTCTCGACGGCCATCCGCCTGGCGATGCCGTTCATGGTGGCCCTCTTCCTGGTCGACGTC
Organism: Rubrivirga sp.; assembly: GCA_012269805.1. Taxonomy (GTDB): domain Bacteria; phylum Bacteroidota; class Rhodothermia; order Rhodothermales; family Rubricoccaceae; genus Rubrivirga. The sequence continues at coordinate 1,404 of JAAXJP010000082.1, read as the reverse complement.
GGGCTCGGCGTGTTCGCCCGCGTGGTCCCACAGGCCGACCTGTTCTCGATCAGCCTCCCGCTGAAGCTCTTGGCCGGGCTGGCGATCGCCGTCGCGTTCGTCGCCTCGTTCGTCCCGCTCGCCCCGTCGCTGGTGGACGGGGCCTTCGGCGCGCTCGCCGCCCTGTTCGGCGCGCTCGCGCCGTAGACGCCCCTCCTGCCCCCCGCGGCCTCGGCGCCGAGGCGGGCAGGGCTGCGGTGGAGGGCGCCGAGGCCCCGGGGGCCGCGGCAGGGTTTTCCGGGCGCGCCCGCGCTTTTCCGCCCCTCGCACGTGGGAACGGCGCCTACGGCGGGCGCGGGCCGTGGCATGGCCCGTGCAAGGGACGCCGGTCCACCCGCGCGCCCCATGAGCGACGCCCCCGACCGCAGCGACAAGCAGTTCGACCCGACCCCGCGGCGCCTCCAGAAGGCCCGCGAGGACGGGAACGTGTTCCGCTCGCGGGAGCTCGCCTCGGCCGGTCTGCTCGCGACGGCGACCGCCGTCATCGGGATCGGCGCGCCGGGCGCGCTCGACACGCTCCGCGGCATGACGGCCCGGCTCTACACCGACGCCCCGGCGACCGCGCTCACGCCCGGCTCGGTGCCCGGCCTCCTCGCCGGCGTCGGGCGGGACACGCTCATCGTCGTGGGCCCCCTCTTCGTCGCGCTCCTCGTCGTCGCCCTCGGGTCGAACGTGCTCCAGAGCGGGTGGACGTTCTCGGCCAAACCGCTCCGGCCCAAGGGCAGCCGGATCTCGCCCGCCGAGGGCGCCAAGCGGCTGTTCTCCACGAAGGGCCTCTTCGAGCTCGGCAAGGCCCTCGCGAAGGTCGTCATCGTGGGGCCGGTGGTGTACCTCGCGCTGAAGGCGTGGCTGCCCGAGATCCTCGTGCTCCACACGGTCCCGCTCGACGTCGCCTTCCGCTCGGCCGGCGGGTGGACGCTCGGGCTCCTCGCCCAGATGCTCCTCGCCCTCCTCCTCCTGTCCGGCGTCGACTACGCCTTCGGGAAGTGGAAGCACACCCAGGACCTCAAGATGACCCACAAGGAGGTCAAGGACGAGGCGAAAGAGTCCGAGGGCGACCCGCACCTCAAGGGCAAGCGGAAGCAGATCGCCCGCGAGCGCGCGCTCGGCCTGCGCCTCGACCACGCCGTGCTCCAGGCCGACGTCGTGGTCACGAACCCGACCCACTACGCCGTCGCCCTCAAGTACGACGCCGCGGAGGGCTTCGCGCCGAAGGTGCTCGTCAAGGGCATGCGGAAGCGGGCGCTCCGGATCAAGGCGCTCGCCGCCGAGCACGGCGTCCCGACCGTCGAGGACGTCCCGCTCGCGCGGGCGCTCCACGCGACGGTCGACGAGGGCGCCTTTATCGACGAGGCGCTCTACGGG
>JAAXJP010000475.1 GCA_012269805.1 Rubrivirga sp. | reverse complement strand
CCCGCTCCCTAGCGTCGGCCGGGCCAGAGGGGAATACCAGCCCCGGGTCGACGGGCGGGGCGAGGAGGGCGGGGTCGTAGTCGGGCGCCGAGACGAGGGCGAGGACCTCGCCCGCCTGCGAGTCCAGGGCGACGGCCGCGCCGCGCTTGCCGACGAAGAGGCTCTCGGCGAGGGCCTGGAGGCCCGCGTCGAGGGTGAGCGTGAGGTCGTAGCCCGAGACGGGGGCGACGTCCTGCTCCCCGTCGCGCCAGCGGCCCACGGCGCGGCCCCGGACGTCGACGAGGTCGAAGCGCGCGCCGGGGCGGCCGCGGAGGAGCGCGTCGTAGGCCTTCTCCATCCCGGTCTGGCCGACGAGGTCGCCGGGGGCGTAGTCGCCCTGCTCGGCGAGCCGATCGAGCTGGTCGGGGCCGACCTCGCCCAACGTACCGACGGTGTGCGAAGCCCGGACCGGCCCGTAGCGCCGCCGTTGCCCCTCGACGACGTTGACGCCCGGGAGCCGGAAGAGGGTCTCTTCCAGGCGCGCGACGGCCTCCAATGGGACGCCCTGGACGATGGGGCTCGGCCGGTACGGGTTCCACGCCTGGGCGGCGTCGACGCGGGCGGCCACGACCGAGTCGGGGAGCCCGAGGAGCCGGGCGAGCTCGGGCGCGGCGCCCGCCGGGAGTAGGTACGGGAGGACGTCGACGGTGAACGTGCCCTCGTTGCCCACGAGGAGCGCCCCGTGGCGGTCGAACACCCGGCCCCGTGGGGGCTCGGCGCGGCGGGCGCGGACGGCGTTGTCGCGGGCGGCCTCGGCGTACCGGTCCTGGTCCAGCAGTTGGAGCTGGACGAGGCGGGCACCCAGGACGCCGACGACCCCGACGACGAGGCCCGTGAAGATGCGGAACCGGAGGGTCCGTGTTTGTTTGGGGTCCGCGTCACGCATCGGCAGACGGGGCGCCGCTGCGGCCGAGGGCGCCGGCCCCCAACGCGGGCGGCGCGCTGGCGGGGTCCCCGACGACGGGGTAGTCGGGGAGGACGAGGGCGGGGAGCTCCGCATCGGCGTCGGCCCCCGGCCCGGCAGCGGGCCAGATGTCGACGGTGTCGGAGACGGCGGGCTCGCTGACCGCGCGCACCCGCTCGGCCCCCGCCCCGCTGGCGGTCGTGCTCGGCGAGAGCGGCCTCGGCGCGGGGCGGTCCGCGCGCGCCGACGGGGCGAGACGGACGAAGAGGGACGGGTCGAGCGGCGTGTCCCCGGCGTCCTGGACCTCGAAGTGGAGGTGGGGGCCGGTCGATACGCCGTCGCGGCCGGGCCGCCCGCCGCTCGCGCCGATGGTCTGGCCTCGGCCGACGGGCGTCCCCGGCCGGAGCACCTCGTCGGCGGCCGAGAGGTGGGCGTAGAGCGTTCTCACGGGGCGACGCCCGAGGCCCACGGCGTGGTCGATCTCGACGACGAGCCCGTAGCCCGGCCGCCGCCCGACCGCGCGGACGCGGCCCGAGGCCACGGACCTGACGGGCGTGCCCAGCGGGACCGCCAAGTCGACGCCGTCGTGGTGCCGCGCGCGGCCCGAGACGGGGTGCCGCCGCCACCCGAACGGGGAGCTGACCGGGCCGTCGACGGGGCCGCTGGCGGAGGGGACCGCCAGGGCGACGGGTCGCGACGGGGCCGGGTCGGACACACGCGGCACGGACACCGGGCCCTCGTCCGCCTCGTGGCCGCCCCCCCGCTCGACCTCGGCGGCGTGGCGGTCGGCGGGAGGGTGGTCAGCGCGGTGCTCAGTAGCGTATCCGAAGGCGAGGAGGCCGAGGAGGGCGGCGCCCAGGAGAGCCGGTCGGAAGACGGTCATGACGAAGCGAGATCAGGTCCCGATCAGGTAGCGCTCGGGAGAGCGTCCGTCGTCGGAGCGAGGGGCTAGGAGCGGGTGGTCCTCTCGGTCTGAGCGGGTGTGGACGGCCCGTTCGTGCCGCGGTGCATCCTGCCCTGCATCGTGCTGTCGGGCTCCATCGGGCCGTCCATCATGCCCTGCCTCATCGGGCGGTCCTTCATCATCTCGGCCATCATGGGGCAGTCTTTCATCTTGGACATCATGCCCATCATGCCACCGGACTCGCCGTCGGACTGCATCATGGGGCAGTTGTCCACCATGGCCTGCATGTCCATACCCTCCATGTTCATGCCCTCCATGTCCATCGTCCCGGCCTCGCCCATCATGGGGCAGGCGGAAGAGGCGGGCGGGGCGGGGTCGGCCTGCTGCCCGGGGCGCTCACCCGCAACGCCCACCTGCACTTCCGCAACCGC